>JBEPVY010000097.1:0-8596 GCA_041690835.1 Vulcanimicrobiota bacterium
GTATAATAGTCAGGACCGACGGCGGCACGACCTGGAACGAACTCTCGGGTCTACGCAAGCACGGCTCCGGGCCGCATTGGCAACCGGGCGCGGGCGGCATGTGCCTGCACACCATCATCCTGGATCCGTCGAACGCCGATCGAATCTACGTCGCGATCTCGGCGGCGGGGGCATTCCGTAGCGACGATGCGGGCACGACCTGGACGCCGATCAACAAGGGCCTGCGCTCCGCGCAGCTCCCCGACGAGGATGCCGAGGTCGGTCACTGCGTGCACAATCTCGCGATGCATCCCTCGCGCCCCGAGACGCTCTTCATGCAGAAGCATTGGGACGTTATGCGCACCGATAATGCCGGCGACTCGTGGCGCGAAGTCAGCGGCAATCTGCCCACCGACTTCGGCTTCCCGATCGGCGTGCACGCTCACGAGCCGGAGACGATCTACGTCGTTCCGATCAAGAGCGACTCCGAACACTTCCCGATCGACGGCAAACTCCAGGTCTGGCGCAGCCGAACCGGTGGCGGGGAATGGGAAGCGCTCACCCGGGGGCTCCCACAAGCGAACTGCTACGTGAACGTCCTGCGCGACGCGATGGCGGTCGACTCGCTCGACGCGTGCGGCATCTACTTCGGCACGACCGGCGGGCAGGTCTACGCATCGAACGATGCGGGCGACAGTTGGAATCCGATCGTGCGCGATCTGCCGGCGGTGCTCTCGGTCGAAGTCCAGACGCTCCCGTGATCCGCGTCGTCCTGCCCGCGCACCTGCGAACGCTCGCTCGCGTCAACGGCGAGCAGACGTTCCAGCTCGACGGCGAGACCAACATCGCAGCCGTCCTCGACGCGATCGAAGCGCGTCATCCGATGTTGCGCGGCACGATCCGCGATCCCGCGACCGGCAAGCGCCGTCCGTTCGTTCGTTTCTTCGCTTGCGAGCGGGACCTCTCGCACGACGCGCACGACGCCCCTTTACCGGACGCGGTCGCGACCGGCAAAGAGCCGCTCCTCATCGTCGGCGCCATGGCCGGAGGATAACGCGACGAGAGACGGTACAATTCGAACATGCGCAGACAACGATTCCTCACCGGCCTATCCGCCGCGGCGGCATTGCCGATCGTCGGATGCGCTTCGCGCGGATCGATCGTGCCGCCGACCGCCGGATCGCCCTACGGGAGAGCGTTCGGCGCGCAACTCGACTCCGTCGCCGGGATCTTTCCGGATGCCGACGTGCTCGCGCTCATGCGGGCGACCGCTCGCTCTGCGAATCCGACGCCGAAGCAACTCGAGGTCTGCTGGGGGCTGATCGGCGGATACGGACAGATGCCGGATGTCCCGCAGGCGATTCCGCCGCACGCCCCGCTGCAGTTCCCGGCCGATCACGGTCTGCATTTCGACACGTCGATCGAATGGTATTACGTGACCATGAGCCTGCCGCTCGCGGGCGGCGGTACGGTCTCGCTCATCAGCAACTTCTTCCGTAAGGCCCTGGCGCCCGCGGCCCTCGTCCCGGGTTCGTCTCCGCTCGAACGGACGATCTTCAGCACCAGCATCGGGGTGACCGTCGAGTTGCCGTCGCAGCCGGGACAGCACTACGCCTGGCCCGTGCAGACGTATTTCGGAACCGATAGTGACGTCCGGTTCACCGGCTCACCGTTCCTGGCCGCGCTCGGGCATCAGTCGATCTCGGGCGGCGCGAACGTCTTTCCCGCGCACCTGCATTTCGAAGATCCAGGCGATGCCAGCGTCGGACGACCGCCGATGGTCATCGACATCCAGGCGGATGCCTCCAACCCGCTCTTCCTCCAGGGTCTCGACGGCTTCGACGGTTCTAAGGGCGCGGTCGGCTACTACTACTATTCGTGGCCGCAGCAGCACGCCCACGGCGTCGTCGTCATCGACGGCACGCAGTACGCCGTGCAAGATGGCCTCGTCTGGATGGACCATCAGTGGGGCGGCGCGAATCCGACGACGAGCGGGCCGGCCCATGTGTGGTCCGGCTGGTCGTGGTGCGAATATCAGTTCGAGGGCGGCAAGTCGATCACCAACACCAACCTCCACGGCCCGATCGTCAACGGTATCGATACGCCCAGTCCCGGCTTCGGGACGTATGTCGACGGTGCGGCGAGCGAACTGGTCGGCTCGACGCTCACCATCACCGGCTACACGCCGAGCCCGTACAACGCGGACGTGCAGTATCCGTCCGGCTGGGTCCTCGAGATCGCGGCGGAAACGCCGACCCCGATCTTGTTGGTCGTCACACCGGTCACCGCGGTCAAGCCGCAAGCGTTGTTGATGGGCGGACTGGTGGAGTATGCGGAAGCGGCTTGCACGGTGACCGCGGTCGGAACCATCGGTGGCGTCGGCGTCGCGCTGAACGGCGTCGGCTACTGCGAGAGCGTCACCTTCGAAGACCCCGCCGCCACGCAGAGCCACCAAGTCGCCTTTCTCCAGCAGGCCCTGCATTGAACGCAGCCGCGACGCTCGCACTCCTCGCCTCGTTACACGGCTTGGTCGACGGCTATGGCGGAAGCGTCGCCCTGTATGCGCGCGATCTCGGCACCGGGCGCGAAGTCGCCATCAACGCAGACGCACCCGTCCCGACCGCATCGGTGATCAAGCTCACCGTCCTCTTCGAAGCGCTCAAGCAGATCCAGGAAGGCCGCGCGCATTTCGACGATGTGCTCACGATGAACAAGAGCGATCAGGTGGCCGGCTCGGGCGTGCTGACGCTCTTCGATACGCCGATGCAATTGACGCTCAAGGACGCGCTCACGCTGATGATCGCGACCAGCGACAATACCGGGACCAATCTCGTGATCGACCACGTGGGCCTCGCGAACGTCGACAGTCGCATCATCTGGATGGGGCTGGAGGATACCTGGCTCTACAAAAAGGTCTTCATGCCGCCGGTCGGACCGATGCCGGCCGATCAGAAGCAGTTCGGCCTGGGCAAGACGACCGCGCGCGAGATGGCCGCAGTGATGACGCGTTTCGCGACCTGCAATCTGAACGCGGCGGGTTCGACCGTTCCCTCGCCACCGAGCGCGCAGGATCAAGCGCTCTGCGATGCCGCTATCGGCATGCTCAAGCATCAGACCGACGGCAATAGCGTCCCGCGCTATCTCGCGGGAATCGCCGTCGCGAACAAGACGGGCTCGCTCGACGACGTCCGCAACGATGTCGCGATCGTCTACGCCAAGAACGGCCCGATCGTGATCTCCGCATTCACCTATGCGAACAAGGACCAGAGTTGGACGCCCGACAACGCGGGCGCGCTGCTCATCGGTCGGATGGCCAAGACCATCGTCGACGACTGGCAGTAGCGCTTTAGCGCTTGACCATCTTGCTGCGACCGCCGGGGAAGCGGACGGTGGACTGGCTTGCATTGAAGCCGAGTTTCGGGCGGCGCGTGACGATCGTCGTCCAGACGATGCCTGCGTCGTCGGTTTCGTCGAGCACGTTCTCGATCAGCAGATGCGCGTCGTTGACGCGTGCCGTCGCCGAGGCGCGGAAGCGGACGGAGTCCTTCGCGAGCGCTTCGAGGCGCTCGATCAGCGCCGCACGCGTGACGGGCGCTTCGCCATCCAAAAGGCCGAAAGCCGTCCCATTCCCGGTCTGGCGCGGTTTGATCTCGCCCGCGAGAACGATGTCGGCGCCGTCGCGAACGCGGACGTTCTCGCCGGAGCAGGCGCGCAGGGCGGCGAGGATCTGAGCCCACTGGAGACTTTTGGACGCGTTGGGTTGCATCCCCAAGGCTTCGACGGGCTCCAGGAAGCGCCCCTCACACAACGAAGCGCGGCGCATGGCAGACGATTTCCGCTTCGGCGTAGCGACCGCGGACCATCAGTGCGAGGCCTACAACGGGCACGACGATATCCGCGACGTCTGGGCCCGGGTCCGCGGGGTCACGGCGCGCGGTCGCGCGACCGATTTCTGGAATCGCTACCGCGAGGACGCGGACCTTGCCAAAGGGCTCGGCTGCCGGATCTTCCGGATCTCGCTCTCCTGGGCCCGATTGGAGCCCGCAGCCGGAACGTGGGACGACGATGCATTCGCGCACTACCGCGACCTCCTCGAGTATCTGCGCGGGGCCGGCATGCAGACGCTGGTCACGCTCCATCACAACACCTGGCCCGTGCACGTGCAGGCCGCGGGCGAGGGGGCCGGTATGCTCGACTCCGACTTCCCGGCGAAGTTCCGCGAGTACGCTTCGCAGGTCGCGCGCCGGCTGGGCGATCTGATCGACTATTGCGTCACCATCAACGAGCCGAACCAGTTGCTCTATGGCTTCGTCAAAGCGTTCTGGATGCCGTCGTATTCGATGCCGCCCGGATTGGAACCGTACGCGACGGCCGAGGAACAGATGGATGCCGTCCTCAAACTCGTGCCGAATCTTTTCCGCGCGCATGCGTTCGCACGCGACGCGATCAAAGCGGTCCATCCGGACCTTCCGGTCGGATCGAATCCGAACATCTTCGGCATTCCGCGATGGCTTCGGACGTTCGCGGACTGGAGCGCCACGCACGTCAAGTCTCCCGGGCAGATGCGGCAGCAGGCCGAGCGCCTCTCGCAGTGGCGCGTGCTCGAGCGCGGCAAGGTCGACGTCTCGATCTCACAGGTCTCGATCACGCAGGAGCGCGCGAAGCACGCGCTCTTCTCGGAGCCGTACGAGATCTCGACCTCCGGCCGTCCGATCGCGGTCGCGATCGCGCTCGGCAGTCGCGCGCTCCTGAACGCCACCGATCGGGCGATCCGCGCATACAAGAAGAGCAACCCGAACGCACCCCAGACGTCGAATCGCAAGACCGTCGCGGATATCGGCCGCGAGCAGGTTCCCGACGAGGCCGGCGACGTGCCCGACTTGGACTGGTCGCTCGACGCGATCCGTAAGCGCGGGTATCTCAACGTCGGCATTCGGCCGGGCGTTGCAGGCCTCTGCACCGTCGATGCGAGCGGCGCGTATCACGGCATCGAGCCGGAACTCGGGCGTCGGATCGCCGAGCTGGTCCTCGGGGAAGCATCCAAAGTACGCTTCGTCCGGCTCGAAGGCGAAGAGCGCGTGCACGCGACCCGTTCGAAGCTCGCGCTCTTCGATTGGTTTCGCAAGTCGGTGGCGCTCTTCGGGACGCTCCTCGGGACCAACTGGTGGAACCTCGGCATGGCTGGACGCCTGCCCGAGTATCTGTGCCCGGCCACGTGTGTCGGAACCCTCGACTTCGTCGGTCTCGACTACTACTGGGGCTTCTCATCGTTCACGCCCAAGAAGATCCACCGGCTCGTCTCGGCGATGTCGACCAATTACGGCAACGCGCCGGTCTGGCCCGGCGGACTCGGTGCGATCCTGCGCGACGCCCACGCGATGTTCCCCGACAAGCCGATCATCGTGGTCGAGAACGGTAGCGTCACCGACGCCGGCGGGGTTACCCGCGCGCAGTATCTGGAAGACCACATCCGGGAGGTGATGAATGCGAAGAAGGCCGGGCTCCCGATCCTCGCCTACCTCGCCTGGAGCATCACGAGCAATCGCGAGTGGGGCCTTCCGTTCAACGACAACAGCGACTTCGGCGTCTATCACATCGATCTCGACACCGACCCCAACCTGACGCGCGTGCCGACGCCGTCCTCGGCGCGCTACGCCGCGCTGATCCAGGAGTATACCGCATGACCAAGCAGCGCTACTACGTGTTTCTGCTCATGTTCCTCAGCGTGTTCGTGAACTACATGGACCGCGTGAACTTCTCGGTCTCGGTCCCGGCGATCAGAACGGCATTCGGCTTCAGCCTGAGCCAGATCTCGATGATCCTGTTCGTGTGGGGCATCATCTACGCCGTCTTCAACTTGCCGGGCGGGCTGCTGGTCGACAAGCTCGGCCTGCGCAAAGCACTGCCGCTCTTGCTCGGCTGGTGGTCCATCTTCACCATCCTCACGCCGTTCGCGCGCACGCTTGGCGGGTGGTTCTGGGTACGCGGCTTGATGGCGGCGGGCGAAGCGCCGATCTGGCCGGTCAACGCGAAACTGGCGAATACGTGGGCGGCGCCGTCGGAGCGCTCGACCCTCTACACGCTCGCCGGGTCCGGACAGTACGTCGGGCCGGCGGTCGGCGCGATGCTGGCGGGTCTCATCTTGCACTTCTTCGGTTGGCAGTGGACGTTCGTCTCGTTCGGCTTCCTAGGGCTGCTGATTCTGCCGTTCTGGTATCTGGTCATTCGCGATCGGCCCTCGCTCGATCCGCGCGTGAACGCACGAGAGCTCGCACATATCGGCAACCACGCGCACGCCGATGAGAAGCCCGACTGGGACGGCATCCGCAACGTCTTCCGCAGCCGCACCGGCATCGGCATGTTGTTCGTCTATCTGACCTTCGGCTACATCTTGTTCACGTTCCTGAACTGGATGCCGACCTACATGTACGACACGTTCCACCTCGACATCCTCAAGAGCGCGCTCTGGTCGAGTCTCGGCTCCTGGCTCGGGCTCGCGGGCTTCTTGATCTCGGGGCCCTTGAACGACCGCCTGGCCAAACGGTACGATCGTATGACCGCGCGTAAGATCGGAACGACGGTGCCGATGGGGATCGGTATGATCTGCATCCTCTTCTCGGTCTTCGCCGGACAGGCCGGACTGGCGGCTTTGACCGCGATCCTGATCGGCCTTGCGCAACTCGCGATGAACGCGACGGTCGGCGCGTGGGCGGTCAGCATCATCGACATCTCGCCGAACATGGCTTCGACCGGCTTCGTCTACGGTGTTTACAACGGCGTGTTGAACGTGATGGGTGCGTTCAACGCACCGATCATCGCGTTGCTCGCGACCCGCTTCGGTTTTCCGGCCGCCTTCGGGAGCGCGATCGCGTTCATGGCGATCTTCATCGTTAGCATGCTCTTCATCGTCGACCGCAAGAGCTACGACCGACTGACGGCGCGCGCGGAAGGCGCGCGTCTGGCCGCGGCCGGCTAGACGAGAATATCGAACCCGGTGCCGCCGAACATGCCTTCGGCGATGCCGGCTTTGAGAGCGTCCATCATCGACGAGATGCCGGAGAGGCTGTTCGTCGGCCCGTCGCGTTCGGAGAGATTCGAAAGCGCATCGGTCGTGCCGGCCGAAAGCGATTGCATCAGCGCGACCGACGAGGCCGTCTTGATCTGATCATACGCTGCCAGGTACGGATTCACGGGCGGCGTCGTCGTAGCCGGCGTACTCGCCGGCGGCGTCGTGGTCGCGGACGGGGTAGCGGGTGCGACGCTCGGCGTCACGGGCACCGAAAGCACGTCCGAGCCCGCGTAGGTCCGGGGCGTGAGGGTGGCCGAGAGGGCGTCGAAGCCGGGAACCGAGCTGATGGACATCTGGCCCTTATCCTAGCACCCCGGCCCACAGGGGGGCCAGGGTTGCGTGGAAGTCTTTACGTGTATCTGTCTTAGGTCGCCTTGGGACCCTCGGTGCGGGCGTAGCCGAGGGTGGCAGTCTTGGTGAAGAATCCACGGGGCTTGAAGTTCACGGCGACGCGTTCGCTCGGCATGATCGGGAAGTCCTCGGGGCGCGTGACGTGGGTGAATCCGAGGCTGTACCAGACCACGATATCGCGCCCCTCGATGCTCTGATCGTCTGCGTAGCTGAAGAGGCCGTCCGTGTAGTCCCTCGGATATTGGTTCGGGTACTTGCCCGCGGCGTAGAGCTGATCCGCATGATAGGGCGTCACCCATAGATGCCGCTGCACGAACGAACTCGGTTCTCCGAAACGAGATGCGGGGATCGACGAGAACGTGTTGCCGTCCGGCTCGATCTCGTAACCGCTCGCGTTTCCGAGCGCCGAGCGTTTCGCCGGATTGTAGACGACCCACGTGCGATTCGTGGCATCGTCGATCAGGCGGCTCGCCTCGCGGGCGGTCTTCAGCGGTGTGCGCTTCGCGACGAGAGCCCGGCCTGCAGGGTTGGTCGTCGCATCGTACGGCAGGCCGGTGACGTTGATCTCGTCGATCGCGTTGGCGACGCCGTCGATGTCGAAGTCGAGGCGCAGGTTGATCCAATGCTGGTGCGTGACGCCGACCATCTGCGGGGAGACCATCGTCCCGTACGCCTCGTCGTCGCTACGGCGCGACTCGGCGACCGTCTTGTTGAGGATCAGGCCGTTGAGGTTCGCTTCGAACCCGAACGAGCCGTCCATCCGAAAGACGTAATCGAACATGTAGTCGTAGTTGCCGACCGTCGCGACGAAGCCGACCACCAATTCCTTCGCCCGCGCGTAGATGCGGCGGCCGTCGGACTCTTGTGCGTGGCCGAGGAGCGAACCCGCATCGCGTTCGTAGAAGTAGATCCGATTCGGGCGCGACTCGTGTTCGTCAAGCGTCTCGCTCGGAAGAAAGACCGGCAGCGTCAAGGCGTTGTCCGGCAGCTCTTGCCCGGCGCGCGCTTCGGTCGCCACCAGCCCCAGCCCGTACTCGCCGCTATCGAAGAACTCGCGCCAGATCCAACCCGGCGACGGATCGCTATACGGGACCAACATCTCCGAGATCGACAGGCGATAGCAGATCGAGCGCGTGTTTCCAGCGTCATCGAAGCCGATCTGATAGAGCACCAGGCCCTCGCGCTGGTTGAAGCCGT
>JBEPVY010000098.1:0-8546 GCA_041690835.1 Vulcanimicrobiota bacterium
TTCTGTCTTGGACCTCAGTAGTTTGCTTATTATTTTTATTATTTTATTTGTTTTTAATTTTTTTTTTATTAATTTTAAATACATCCACAGATGCGACAACTATAATATAACATTTTCCCTGGCTGGGGGGCGGGGTGGGGTTGTCGGCGCGCGCGCGCGGCGCGCGCCCCTACTGCCGTACTCTACGGCGTCGACATGTCGCTCGACATGGCCGAGCCCTTCTTGTGGCGGTGCATAGCGCCGGCGGCGTGATAGCCGTCTGCAGCGGCGGCCGACGGGCACTCGTACTTGCCGTTCTTCGTCTTGCCGTAGTACGGATCGTCCGAGGTGTGATAGGCCTTGGTGTTGAGATTGACCCAGACGGGCTTCACGGCGCCGCAGTTCAGATCTTTGGGAACGGCCGTGGCCGCTGCCATCGGCAGAGCCCCCTGTTCGCGCATCGCTTCCGTCGTGGCCTTCGCCGCCGGGGAGGCGGCCGTGCTGCTCGCGCTGCTACTGCCGCCGCAACCGGCCAACGCGACGATCGCTACAGCCGCTAAGAACCGGGCTGTGGTCGAAATCTTCATTCTCATCCTCCGAGCGAATCAAGTGATAAGGCGGCGCGCGATCGACGCGAGTTCTTCCCGGGCCTTGCGCGCGATAGCCGACGGTTCGCCGAAGTACGCGCGCTTTCCGCCGACAAAGGTCGCCTGCACCCAGCCGTCCTCACCGCGGTAGACGACCGCATTGACGGCCGGCGACCACGGGTCGATCCCGTCCGCGCCGAGCACCGCGAAGTCGGCCGCCATGCCGACCGTCAGATCGCCCGCCCGCACGCCGAGCACCTCCGCGCCGAGCGACGTGCCGAGCGCGAACGCGTCGCGCGCACCGTAGGTCGAACCGTCGCGCGCGCGCAACTTCTGCAGCAACGACGCGGCCCGCATCTCGTCGATCAGCGAGGGCTTCACGTCGGCATCGGTGCCGAGACCGACGCGCACGCCGAGCGATCGTAGGCCGGTCAGATCGCACGTCCCATCGCCGAGATACTGGTTGGTCATCGGATTGTGCACGACGCGTGCGCCGCGAGCGGCCAGCAGCTGCTTCTCGGCCTCCGTGAGGTGGATCGCGTGGATCGCGACCAGCCGGTCGTCGAGCACGCCGAGCCGGTCGAGCAGCGCGATCGGCGTCGCCCCGTATTTCGCGAGCGTCTCTGCGCCCTCGTATTCGGCCTCCGCGACGTGGATGTGCAACAACGTATCGCGCTCGCGCGCAAAGGCGGCTGCCGCTTGGATCATCTCGGGCGATGCGGCGTGCAGCGAATGCGGTGCCACGCAGACGTTCGCATCCGGAAAACGGGCGTGCAACTCGGCCGTTCGCACCGTGGCCTGCTCGATCGTCTCGCGGAAGGCCGGAGGGGCGTACCCGGCATCCATCCAGGTGCGCGCGAGGACCAGGCGGATGCCCGTATCGACGGACGCGCGGATGGCCGCCTCGGCGTGATCGTTCCCCGCACCGTTGAGATAGAAGAACTCGGCGACGGTCGTGATGCCGGCCGCGAGCATCTCGGAGAACGCGGCCACGAACGTCCAGTAGACATCCTCGGCCGTGAGGTTCGGCACGACCTTGTAGAGCGCGTCCGAGCGCCAGGCCGCGAACGGCAGATCGTCGCCCCAGCCGCGCAGCAGGATCTGGTACGCGTGACTGTGTCCGTTGACGAAGCCCGGCACGACCAAGCGGTCCGCCGGAAATGCGCGCACTTCGCAGTCGCGCGCCTGAGAGGCGATCTCCGAGTACGTGCCAGCGATCGAAATCCGGCCGCGATCGACCACGAAAGCGTAGTCGTTGCGCTCGAGGCCGCCGACCAACGCGCGGGCGCAACGGATCAGCGTCTTCGGACTCACGCTCCGCGACGCACGTGGGTCGCGAGGTTCCCGCCGAACTGCCAGCCGAACTCGTCCGGCGATCCGAGCGCGAGCGCGACGTAGTCCGCGGGCGCACCGACCGCAAGCGTGCCGGCCTCGGACCGCAGCGATCGTGCGGCCGCTCGGGTGACGCCGTAGAGCGCCTCGGCCGCGGTCATGCCGAAGAGCGAACGTCCGAAGTACGCGACCGTCTGCAGATTGAAGCAGGGCGACGTGCCCGGATTGAAATCGCTCGCGAGCGCGACCTCGCCGCCGGCTTCGAGCAACCCGCGCACCGGCGCGCGGCGTTCGAGGCCGAGATAGGCGATCGTCGCCGGACAGGCGACCGTGACGATATCGTGTGCGACGATCGCCGCGACATCGCCATCGCGGATGTAGTTGCAGTGATCGACCGCATCGACGCCCGCATCGCACGCCATCGCGGCCGCACCGCCGTAAGCCATCTCGTCGCAGTGCACGCGCAGGCGCAGGCCGCGTTCGCGCGCGGCGATAAGGTAGCGCTTCGCCTGCGCGGCCGAGAAGAACCCGGGCTCGCAGAACGCATCGACGTACCTCGCGCCGCGACGGCTGACGTCGGGCATGACCACCTCGATCAGATAGTCGACGTACGCGTCGAACGAATCGAACTCCGGCGGGAGTGCGTGTGCGCCGAGGAACGTCGGCACCAGGCGCGGTACGCCCGGCGTCGCGGCAAAGCCGGCGACGATGTCGAGCAGTTGCAGTTCGCCGTCGGCCGTGAGCGCGTAACCGGTCTTGGTCTCGAGGGTCGTCGTCCCGTGCGCGAAGATCGTCGCCAGGCGCGGCTCCAGCACGTCGGCGCGAAACCGGGCCGGGTCGCGCAACGCTTCGCGCGTCTTGGCGACCGTATGGCCCATCCCGAGGGCGGGCTTCTCACCGCGCAGGCGCGATGCGAAGTCCGGCTCGCGATCTCCGTCGAAGAGCGGATGCGCGTGCGCGTCGACCAATCCGGGCACGACGACCGCGTCGCCCAAGTCGATCGTCTCGACGTTGCGGCCGAGCGCGACCCGTTCGATCTCCTTGCGCGCGCCGACCGCAGCCACGCGCCCGTCGGCGATCAACATGGCCCCGCGGTCGATCCGTCCCAACCGCTCGAACGTCACGCCGTTCTGCGGGACGATCGCGTCGCACGGCACGATCGTCCGCGCGCGGACGAGCGTTAGAGCCGCCAATCGATATCTTTCTCGTCGGCCGTCGCGATGGCGTCCTCGTAGCCGGCGTCAGCGTGGCGCACGACGCCCATCCCAGGGTCGGTCGTCAGTACGCATTCGAGACGTTCGCGTGCGGCCGGGCTGCCGTCGGCGCAGATCACCATGCCTGCGTGGAGCGAGTAGCCGATCCCGACGCCTCCGCCGTGATGCACGCTCACCCAGTCCGCTCCGGCGGCCGTGTTGATCAGCGCGTTCAGGATCGGCCAATCGGCGATCGCATCGCTACCGTCCTTCATCGCTTCGGTCTCGCGATACGGCGACGCGACGCTTCCGGTATCGAGATGATCGCGCCCGATCACGACCGGCGCCTGCAACTCGCCCGTACGGACCATCTCGTTGAACGCAAGGCCGGCCTTGGCGCGATCGCCGAACGCGAGCCAGCAGATCCGCGCGGGGAGACCTTGGAACGACACGCGTTCTTGCGCGAGTTCGATCCAACGTCGCAGCTTGACGTCGTCCGGGAAGAGTTCGAGCAGCTTCGCATCGCATTTCGCGATATCGCTCGGATCGCCCGAGAGCGCCGCGAAGCGGAACGGCCCGGATCCGCGACAGAACAGCGGCCGGATGAAGGCCGGCACGAAGCCCGGGAAATCGAACGCGCGCGTTACGCCCCCACGCTGGGCCATCGCGCGGATGTTATTGCCGTAGTCGAAGACGATCGCACCCGCATCCAGGAACGAGAGCATCCCCTCGACGTGCGCCGCTACCGTAGCGAACGCGCGCCGCTCGTAGGCCGCCGGATCGCTCGCGCGGAGCGCCGCGGCTTCTTCGAGCGTGTAGCCGGCCGGCACGTAGCCGTTGAGCATATCGTGCGCCGAAGTCTGGTCGGTGACCGCGTCCGGACGCAGGCCGGCGGCGAAGAGCGCCGGGAACTCGACGCCCGCATTGCCTTCGTATCCGATCGAGAGCGCTTCGCCGGCGGCCTTGGCGCGCGCGACCTCGCGCAGCGCTTCGTCGCGTGAGCCGACCACCTTGTCGAGATAGCGGAGCTCTCGGCGACGCTCCAAGCGCGAGCGATCGACGTCGATCACGAGCGCGATCCCGTCGTTCATCGTGATCGCCAGCGGCTGCGCCCCACCCATTCCACCGATGCCGGCGGTCAAGCAGACGCGCCCCTTGAGCGAGCCGCCGTAATGCTGATTGGCGAGCTCCGCGAACGTCTCGTACGTCCCTTGAAGAATGCCTTGCGTGCCGATGTAGATCCACGAACCCGCCGTCATCTGCCCGTACATCGTGAGACCCTGCGCTTCGAGCGCGCGGAACGTCTCCCAATCGGCCCACTTGGGGACCAGGTTGGAGTTGGCGATCAGCACGCGCGGTGCGCGCTCGTGCGTCTTCCAGACCACGATCGGCTTGCCGCTCTGCACGATCAACGTCTCGTCGTTCTTCAAACGTTTGAGCACCCGTACGATCGCATCGAACGCCGCCCAGGATCGCGCCGCCCGACCGTTCCCGCCGTAGACGACCAGATCGTCCGGCCGTTCGGCGACGTCGGGATCGAGATTGTTCATCAGCATGCGTAGGGCGGCTTCTTGCGCCCACCCCTGACACGAGCGTTCGTTCCCGCGCGGCGCGCGAACGGTTCGAGGACCTGAGACGGTGGCCGTCATTTCGGGCACATCGTCATCTGGATCGTGTGGACTTTGAAAAGTACCGCCTCCTCGACCGCCCACGTATTCGCGTCATCGCACAGCCCATGCTGCAATGCGGTGGCAATGGCGGTGTCCATGTCTTTCTTTCCGGCGACATCGTCGCCCAAATCGTGGAAAGCCCGTCCGCGGTTGGCGTACGTCTCGGCGGCGGTGTCGCCGGCGGCGATAGCAGCGGTGAAATCGTCGACGGCCTTGCGATATGCTCCCTGTTGAAGCGACGTGAACCCGCGCCAGTAGAGGGCCACGACGTCCGTTGGATTCGACGTGACCGCATAGTTGAACGCCGCATAGGCATCGTCGTAGTTCTTCGCGATCAGATCGAGTCGACCGAGCGAGATGCGGATCTGCGGCGCGTCCGGCATGATCTCGGACGCCCGCTTGCAGTCGGCCGTCGCACCCGGAATATCTTTCGTCAATCGGCGCGCGTCGCAGCGCGACCAGAGCACGTTGACGTCGTCGGCCTGGGCGGCGAGATACGTGTTGAAATCGGGAAGCGACTTCGACGGGAACCCGGCGTCCAGGTAGAGATTGCCTCGGTTCTTATACGCCTCGATGTACGTCGCGTCGAGTTGGACCGCGTGGTTGCAGTCCGTCAGCGCATCATCGAAGCGATGGATCTGCCCGCGCGCCAGACAGCGCAGGGAGTAGACCTCCGGGCTGCCCGAGCCGGCAGCGATCTCCTTATCCAGCACCGCGATCGCGCCGGCGTAGTCGTGGACGCGGAGTGCGACTCGCGCCTGCGCGACCGTCGTCGCCTCATCGGCCAAGGCGGGCAAGGTCGGGAGCATCAGCGCGAGCAGTAGCGACCCGGCGACGAACATTCGGAGGTGCATGCGGACTGAGTTGGCGCCCGAATGGAGGTCGCCTGCGGGCCACTTGACACTTACGCGATATATCGGATAATATCGCCTTATGTTCCAAGACCATTTCATGCGTCACTTCCGCCGGGGAGGCCACCGCGGCCCGTTCGGCTTCGGCGCACATATGCACGGCGGCCACCGCCCCGGCGAACGCGGCAGCGTCAAATTCGAGATCCTCGCCGTCCTCTGGGACGGCCCGCGCCACGGCTATGAGATCATGCTCGCGATCGAAGAAAAACGCGGCGTCCGCCCGAGCCCCGGATCGATCTACCCCGGCCTCCAGATGCTCGAGGATGAGGACTTCATCACCGGCCGCGAGGTCGACGGCAAGCGCGTCTACACGATCGCCCAAAAAGGCAGCGATCTCCTCACCAAGCACCGCGAAACGAATCCGGAGCCGGCTCCCGGCGATATCCCGCCGTTCGTGGCCATGATGCATCGCGGCGTGACCGCCATGCACGGCGCAAAGGATGCGCTCAGGCAGATCGCGCGGAGCGGCAACGCCGACCACGTCGATCGCGCCATCGAGATCGTCGAGCGTGCTCGCAAAGAGCTCTACACGATCCTCGCCGAGGACTAACCCTCCACGAGGCTAGACGAGGATCGCGGTACCGATCGCTTCTTCCGCCGCGCGTACGAGTGCACCCGAGCGGATCAGCGCGCGCGCGGCTTCGATGTCGGGGGCCGGAATCCGATCCTCACGCCACGGCGCGATCGTCTCGCGCGCGAGGTCGTAGGCGGCCTGCGTGCCGATGCCGGAACGATCCGGGCGCCGAAAATCGGTCGCGGTCAGCGCGCCGAGCAGTTCGCAGGCGATCGCGCCCTCGACGTTGTCGAGCACCCGGACCAAATTGTTCGCCGAGGTCATGCCCATCGAGACGTGGTCCTCTTGTCCGGCCGAGGTCGGGATCGAATCGACGCTGCTCGGCCAGCACAGGCCCTTGTTGTCGTTGACCAGCGCGGCCGCCGCATACTGCACGATCATCAGCCCGGACTGCAAGCCCGAGCGCCCGGTCAGGAAGAGCGGCAGACCGCGCTCCTCACCGTTCACGAGCAGATACAGACGGCGTTCGCTCATGCTCGCCACTTCGGCAAGCGCGATCTTGAGGAAGTCGGCCGAGAGCGCGATCGGTTCGCCGTGGAAGTTCCCGCCGGTCAAGAACGTATCGTCGTCCGGAAAGACCAGCGGATTGTCGGTCACCGAGATCGCTTCGATCTCGATCACCCGGCGCGTATGCGCGACCGCGTCGCGGATCGCGCCGTGGACGACCGGTATACAGCGGAACGAATAAGGATCCTGGACGCGGCCGCATTCGCGGTGCGACTGCATGATCTGCGATCCGCTCAAGAGCGCGCGCAGGTTATCGGCGGTCCTGGATTGGCCCGGGTGCGGACGCAGATCGTTGATGCGCCGATCGAACACGCGATCCGTCCCGAGAAACGCCTCGAGCGCCATCGCGCCGATGATATCGGCACTCTTGAGCAGCCGTTCGGCGCGAAGGATACCGAGCGTCGTGATGCCGGTCATGACTTCCGTGCCGTTGACGAGCGCCAAGCCCTCTTTGGCTCCGAGCACGATCGGTTTGAGTCCGGCACGTTCGAGCGCGCGCGCGCTCGACATACGCTCCTCGCCGTAATAGGCTTCGCCCTCGCCGATCAAGGTCAGCGTCATGTGCGCGAGCGGTGCCAGATCGCCGCTCGCGCCGACCGAGCCCTGCGATGGCACCACCGGCGTGACGTTGCGATTGAGCAGTTCGAGCATCAGGTCGAGCGTGTCGAGTTTGATGCCGGAGTGTCCGGCCGAGAGCGAGCTGATGCGCAACACGCCGGCGGCGCGCACGTACTCGCGCGCGAGCGGCGGACCCGTACCGGCCGCGTGCGAGCGGACCAGGTTGAGCTGCAGGGCGGCCGCGTCCTTCGGATCGACGGTCACGTTGGCGAGCCGCCCGAAGCCGGTCGTCACACCGTAGATCGCATCGCCGCGATCGAACTTCTCTTCGACGAAGCGCCGCGCTTTGGCGACGCGTTCGCGCGCTTCGGGCGTGACCCGGACCTGCGCGCCGTCGAGGGCGATCGCCGCGATCGACTCGAGCGAGAGATGTTTGCCGTCGAGCTCGACCACGTTTGCCATGAGGGTCCTAGAGCGCTCCCCAGTCGACCTTGGCGGTCTTCGCAAAGGGCGGGCCGTTCTGGATCACGATCGCCTCGTGGTCGCGCAGGACGATCGCATCCGGGTCGCCGGTGTAGGCCCGACCGTTTATCCAGACCGAGAGCTTGCGACCGTGGGGTGCCTGGACGCCGGCCGCTTTGGAACGGCTAAGGTCCATGCCCCAGATATCGAAGAACTGCCCGAGCGTGAACGGGCGCTTGACCGGCGACTCGATATGGATGAAACCGTCTGCCGTGTGGGTGTGCACCCAGTACAGGCAGCCGGTGCCTTCCGGGATCCCGATGTTCGCGGGCACGTTCACGAACCGGCCCCGATCGACCAGGACGATGTGGGAATGGATGTGTTCGACGGCGCCCTCCATCGTGTCGCAATGGATGCCGTCGATGGGCGCGCCACCAAAGAAGCTCTGTGCGAGTAAGAGGCTCATAGCAAGCAGATTCACGCGCGATGGCTTCGGTGGAAAAGACGCATAACCCACCTTATCGCGTGGATAACTCGAAATTCTTGTGGAGAGGCTGTGGGTAACGCGGCCGCCTACTTGCGGCCGGAATTGCCCGGTGCTACCATGCAGACACTTCGAGACGATCGAAGGACGGCTAACGTAGGCAGTCGTGATCCGGATGCTGTTGACGAAACATCGCGAAGGCGGTGCTCTGAAGCCACCGGACGGATCGCTCGGACGACGTCAGTAGGGCTCCCTCCCGGGAAGTCAGACAGGCGCGGACGGCGCGAAA
>JBEPVY010000099.1:0-8431 GCA_041690835.1 Vulcanimicrobiota bacterium
ACGACTTCGGCGTGATCGCCGACGTCTGGAGCGCGACCTCGTTCAACGAACTGCGTCGCGACGGCATCGACGTCGAGCGCTGGAATCTGCTCCATCCCACCGAAAAGGCGCGCGTGCCCTACGTCGCGCAGTGCTTGGAAGGTCGCGCCGGCCCGGCGGTCGCCGCGACCGACTACATGCGCACGTACGCCGACGTGATCCGTCCGTATCTCGACCGACGCTACGTCGCGCTCGGCACCGACGGCTTCGGCCGCAGCGACTTCCGCACCAAGCTGCGCACGTTCTTCGAAGTCGACCGCCACTACGTCGCGGTCGCGGCGCTCAAGGCGCTCGCCGACGACGGCGAGATCCCCGCGAGCAAGGTGGCCGAGGCGATCGCCAAGTACGGCATCGACCCGAACAAGCCGAACCCGGTCACGGTGTAAGACGATGGCCGATACGATCGACATCCTGGTTCCCGATATCGGCGACTTCGACGGCATCCCCGTCATCGAAGTCCTCGCCAACGTCGGCGACGTCGTCAAGAAGAACGATTCACTGATCACCCTCGAGAGCGACAAAGCCTCGATGGAAGTCCCATCGAGCGCCGACGGCACGATCCTCGAGATGCTCGTCAAGGTCGGCGACAAGGTCGGCAAAGGCACCGCCATCGCACGACTGAGCGCCGCATCCGCACCGGCAGCGGCACCCGCCCCCGCAGCAGCGACACCCGCACCCGCATCCGCAGCAGCGGCGCCCGCCCCTGTCATCCCGAGCGTAGGGAGCGCAGCGACCGTAGTCGAGGGACAACCACCGACATCGACCATCGTCGAACTGACCGTCCCCGACATCGGCGACTTCGCAGACATCCCCGTCATCGAAGTGCTCATCAAACCCGGCGACGAGATCGAAAAAGAGTCGAGCATCGTCACCCTCGAGAGCGACAAGGCCTCGATGGAAGTCCCCGCAAGCGCGAGCGGCACCGTGCAAGACGTCCGCGTCAAGGTCGGCGACAAGGTCGGCAAAGGTACGGTCATCGCTACGCTCGCCGTGACAGGCGCTGCGCCTGCTGCGAGCAGTCCCTCGACTCCGGCTACGCCTACGCTCGGCATGACAAGTGCCACGCCCGCGCCCGCGCCCGCGCCCGCGCCCGCGCCCACGCCCTCTACAACGTCCGCCTCCACTCCGGTCGCGGCCGTGTCAAGCGGTAGCGGCCCGATCCACGCGAGTCCGTCCATCCGTCGCTTCGCGCGCGAACTCGGCGTCGATCTGCGCGGCGTTCGCGGCACCGGTCCGAACGCGCGCGTCACCCGCGACGACGTGCAAGGCTTCGTCAAAGCCGCTCTTGCGGGCGGCGCATCCTCGGGCAGCGGCAATGTCATCGCCGGCCTTCCGCCGTGGCCGAAGGTCGACTTCGCGCAGTACGGGCCGATCGAACGGACGCCGCTCTCGCGCATCAAGAAGATCTCGGGGCCGGCGCTGCATCGCAACTGGGTGCAGATCCCGCACATCACCAACTACGACGAAGCGGACATCACCGATCTCGAAGCCTTCCGCAATGAGATCAACGCCGAGCAGACCAAGAGCGCTGGCCCGAAACTCACGATGCTCGCGTTCTTGGTCAAAGCGGCCGTGCGCGCGCTCGAGAAGTTCCCCGATTTCAACGCCTCGCTCGACGGCGATGCGTTGATCCACAAAGGCTACTACAACATTGGCTTCGCCGCCGATACGCCGAACGGTCTGGTCGTCCCGGTCGTCAAGAACGCTGATACGAAGGGCCTGCTCGAGATCGCCGCAGAGAGCGCGGCGCTCGCGGGCAAGGCGCGCGATGGCAAACTCGGCATCGGCGACATTCAAGGCGGGACGTTCACGATTTCGTCGATCGGCGGCATCGGTGGAACGCAGTTCACCCAGATCGTCAACGCCCCCGAAGTCGCGATCATGGGCGCAACCCGCAGCGCGATCAAGCCGATCTGGGACGGCAAGGTCTTCGTGCCGCGCCTGATGATGCCGGTCAGCGTCTCCTACGATCACCGCGTGATCGACGGCGCCGCCGCCGCTCGCTTCCTGGTCTACCTGACGGGGTTGCTCAAGGACTTCAGGAGAACGATTCTTTAGTCAACATTTTCCGTTGACTACCGAAGGGGCCCGGGATATACTCGCCTCATGTCGACGCCCACCTGGTCGCCCCTGATCCTCCCCGAAGCGCCTGACCGGCCGGAGGGCCTACAGAGCGTCCGCGGCCTGCTCGAACGGCTGGTCGAAGGCTACAACGCGAGGACCGTTGCGCGCATGCTCGGCGTGGACGCGGCGATGGTCACGCGCTGGCGAAGTGGCAAGCCGATCAGTCCCGCGATGAGCCGGCGCGTTCTGGACCTCCACGACATCATCACGCGCGCCTTACAGGTCTTCATGCCGGACGTCGCCGCCCGATGGCTGGTCGGGTCCGAGCCGCTTCTGGGCGGAGCCCGCCCGATCGACGCTCTGGCCCTCAAGGGGGTCGTACCGGTGATCGAAGCGCTCGATGCGATCGCTGCCGGCGCCTACGCGTGAACGTCTATCGCGTCTTCCCTTTCGATGACAAGGCGCGTGCCGGCGAACCTGGCCATCCCCTCTTCGCGCCGCCCGGTGGGAGCGGCCGCGTCGACAATCCCGAGATCTACAGAACGCTCTACTGTTCCTCACACCCCGAAGGAGCCGTCGCCGAAGCGTTTGGCCGTCACATCGAATGGACGTCCGATGTCTTGCGCACGCCCGGCGGGAAGCCGTTCGCGATCGCGGCTTTCGCCACCGGAAGCGAGCGCATCGTCGATCTCGACGACGCGAACGCCTTGCTCGCGTACGGACTGCGTCCGTCGAACGTGGTGACGCGCGAACGGTCGACGACCCAATCCTGGGCATTGCGCATCTACGAAGACGGCGCGGCCGACGGCGTCGGGTGGTGGTCCTACTACAAGCCCGAGTGGGCTTCCATCGGGCTTTGGAGCCGCAAACGTCTGCGGCTGACGTCGGTCGAAGCGCTCTCGCTTCGTCATCCGAGCGTCGTCGCGGCGGCCGGCGAGTTGCTCCGCACGATTCGGCCGAGTTGAGCACTCGGATCCTAGCCGCGGCTTCGTACGAGCGCGTCGCTTGGAAGAACGGCGCGGGCCTCACCGACGTCGTCGCCGTCGCCGCCGACGATCCGCCCGGCTGGCGCGTCTCGATCGCGTCGATCGAGCGGGACGGGCCGTTCTCGGATTTCGGCGGATACGACCGCACGATCGTCTCGCTCTCCGACGACGGCGTAACGCTGGTATGGGCGTCGGGCGAAGAGCGGCGACTCGCGAAACTCGCGCCGTTCGCGTTTCCGGGCGAAGCGGAGGTAGAGGTGCGGCTTTCGGACGGGCCCGTCCGCGACTTCAACGTGATGACGTTACGAGCGACGCACGTCCATCGCGCCAACAGCATCGGATTCGGCGAGAACGGCGTGCCGATCGACGCGGGCGACGTCTGCGGATTTCTCTACGTCGCGAACGGGGCGATCGAGATCGACGGCCTGATCGCGGATCCGGGCGATACGTTCCAACTCGACGCCGGCGCGCGCACCGTCGCGAAGTCGATCGCCGGACCGGCGACGATTATTTTGGTGCGGATCTCCGCAGCAGCGCGCTGACGATCCGACCGAGCAGACCGCCGCCGACCATCGCCGGCAACAGAACGGCCGTTCCGCTCATCGCGCGGCCGGGCAGAAACGCGACCGCCAACGCCACGCAAGCGCCCATGATGACCAGTCGGAGCGCGCTCATCGTTCCGGATCGCCGCAGGGTGGGCTCGAGGTGCTCGCCGCGCATTCGAACGCCGACCACGAACTGCAGGCCGATCACGGCCAGCGTCGCCGCAAGCACGATGAAGTAGAAGATCACCGCCAGGTCGATCTCGGCGGACGAGGCGCCCGGCAGAGTCCCGTAATGCATGACGAGTTGCACGGCGAAGATCAAGAGCACCACGCCGGCGAGGCCCAGCATGTAGAGCGCAGAGGCCCAGCGTCCGGGTACGAAGTAGTCGTCGCCGATCCGGCGATAGAGCGTCCAGAGCCATGCGGTCATCCCGAACGTCCACGCAAACGCGGTCAGTTCGGGGATCAGCTTCGCGATCGAGAGTTGATCCGGAAACGTGAAACTTAAGGCGAGTTGCGCGAGGCTGAAGCCGATCACGATGTCGCCGAACGTCTCGAGGCGCGACGCGAAACGCTCGTCGCGCGCGCTAGCAAAGCGGCCGATCGGTTCGCTCATCCGGTCGACGCCGCCGGCTTACGCAACCCGAGACGGCGGGTCAGCAAGAACGGCCCGAGCCGCCCTAAGAGCAGACTGATCCCGATCACGACCGGGAGCGATAGGGCCATCATCTTCGGTCCGTGAAATCCGGCATAGCCGAGGACGCTGATGGCGATCGCACCGGAGAAGAGGCGCATGGTCGTCTTGACGCCGAGAGCGCGCTCCCGATCGGCCAGCAGACTCCACCGCCGAAGGGCGCCGTAGAGGAACAGCATGCCGAGCAGTATCTGGAGGAGCACGAACGAGGCGCAGTACAGTGCGATCCCGTTCTTGATGTCGCCCGGACCATCGAGCTGGATCGCGCGGATCAGCACCTGGACCATGTAGACCATCAGGACCGCCGCACCCAACTGCGCGAAGTTGAGCGTCAGGCTGAACGCGTTCGGGATGAAGAAATGCCGGAAGAGATGGTTGTTGCGGACCCAGAGCAGACAGATCGTGCCGAACGTCCAGACGAACGCGATCAATCCCCACGGATGCGTGAGCACTTCGGCGATCGGATGGCCGCCCGACGGAAGCGAGAGGCTCAAGCCGAGCTCGGCGAGACTGAAGCCGAGGACGACGTCGCTGAAGATCTCGACCCGCTGGAGCAGCGGATGATCGATCCCGGGCTCTCGCACGCTCATCGCGTGCCCTTCGCTAGGATTCGCGGCACGGCGATCCGTTCGACGATCAAGGTGACGAACGCCAGCACCGAGACGAAGCCTGCATAGACGTATGGGACCCGCGGGATCAAGAGCCCGATGGCGAGCGCCGTCAGGCCGCCCACGAGACCGTTGATGCTCTGTTTCGCGCCCCACGCCCGGACCGGATCGGCAAGCTCGCTCCAGCGTGCCCGCAATCCGATCGCGGTCATGCCGCCGAGCAACATCAGCACGATGGCGTACAGCGACATCCACAGTCCCATCGCCAGCAGGTAGCCGTGCGGATCGAACGGTAGCGATCTTCCCTGATTGGAGACCATCTGCGCGCCGTAGACGAGCAATACGACGCCGACGAGCATCACGAAATTGAGGACGATCGAGGCCGCATTGGCCACGTAGAACAGCGCAAACGTGCGATTATGGAACCACCAGAGCAGTGCGACCAATCCGAAGCAGACCAGGAACGTCGCGACTTCGGGGTAGTGAGCGGGCAGCTCGGCGATCGTCTTCGGCACGGCCAGATTGATGGCGAGCAGTGCCAACGAGAAGCCGATCACGATATCGGAGAACGCTTCGAGACGATGAATCAATCGCTCGTCGCGCGGATCGACCACCAATTGCGAAGGGCCGTCGCTCATGCCACGGACCTTCGCGTAGCTGGGATGCGGTCCCTCGACTACGGCGCTGCGCGCCTACGCTCGGGATGACAGGAGCGGTCGCCGTGTCACCCTGAGGCGCGCGAAGGGCGCTAGCTCTTCGCTTTCAGTTGTCGTAGGACGTATTGGAGGATACCGCCGTTGCGGTAATACTCGGCTTCGTCGGGGGTGTCGACCCGGACGAGGGCTTTGAACGAGAGGCCGCGGCGCGATTCGGTGTCGGCCACGTGCACGGTCACGTGCATGCGCGGAGTGACGCCCGCTTCGATGCCGGTGATGGCGAACGTCTCTTCGCCGGTGAGCGCGTAGGTGGTCGCATCGGCGCCGTCGAGGTACTGCAGCGGCAAGATGCCCATGCCGATCAGATTGCTTCGATGGATGCGCTCGAACGACTCCGCGATCACGGCCTTGATGCCGAGCAGGTACGGGCCCTTGGCCGCCCAGTCGCGCGACGAACCCGAGCCGTACTCCTTACCCGCAATCGCGATCAGGGGGGTGCCGTCGGCGCGGTACTTCTCCGATGCGTCGAAGATCGACATCTGTTCGCCGGTCGGCAGGTAACGCGTGACGCCGCCTTCGACGCCCGGGACGAGTTGGTTACGCAAGCGCACGTTGGCGAACGTGCCCCG
Organism: Vulcanimicrobiota bacterium; assembly: GCA_041690835.1. GTDB lineage: Bacteria > Vulcanimicrobiota > Vulcanimicrobiia > Vulcanimicrobiales > Vulcanimicrobiaceae > JALYSX01. The sequence continues at coordinate 6,222 of JBEPVY010000099.1, forward strand.
GACCATGACCTCGTGGTTGCCGCGACGCGCGCCGTACGAGTTGAAGTCGCCCGGCTCGACGCCGTGCGCCATCAGGTATTTGGCGGCCGGGCTGCTCTTGGCGATATTGCCGGCGGGCGAGATGTGATCGGTCGTGACCGAGTCGCCGACCATCACGAGTACGCGCGCGCCATGGATGTCCGCGACTGCGCCCGGCTCGGCCGGCATGTTCTCGAAGTACGGCGGGTGCTTGACGTATTCGGACTTCGGATCCCAGGCATAACGCTCGCCCGTCGGCACGGCCAGCTTGGCCCAGTTCTCGTCGCCTTTGAAGACGTCGCTGTAGCGCGCGGTGAACATCTCGTTACGCACGCAGGCGGTGACGACGTTCGCGATCTCGTCGTTGCTCGGCCAGATATCGCGCAAGAAGACCGGCTTGCCGTCGCTTCCGATACCGAGCGCTTCGGTCGTCAGGTCCAGATCCATCCGACCGACGAGCGCATAGGCGACCACCAGCGGCGGCGACGCGAGATAGTTGGCGCGCACTTGCGGATGGATGCGGCCTTCGAAGTTGCGATTGCCCGAAAGCACCGCGGCCACGATCGTATCGTGTTCGGCGATCACATCCGCGATCTCGAGCGGGAGCGGCCCGGAGTTGCCGATGCAGGTGGTGCAGCCGTAGCCGACGATGTTGAAGCCGAGGCCGTCGAGCGACTTCTGCAGATCCGCCTTCTCGAGATAATCCTTGACGACTTTGCTGCCGGGTGCGAGCGAGGTCTTCACCCACGGCTTGCTCTTCAATCCGCGCGCGAGCGCGTTCCGGGCGAGCAGACCGGCGGCGATCAGGACCGATGGGTTCGAGGTGTTCGTACACGACGTGATCGCGGCGATCACGACCGCACCGTCGGTGACGGCGATCTCGTCGCGGGTGGCGATGGCAGTCCCGCCGCCGCCCTCGTTCTCGAAGCGCGCCGCCGCACCGCCCGGCTTGGCGTCGCGGGCCGCGAGCCACGCCAGCATCTCTTCGCCGAAGGACGCCTTGACGTGCGAGAGCGGAACGCGATCCTGCGGACGGCGCGGGCCGGCCAGGTTCGGTTCGACCGCCGCGAGGTCGAGATCCAGCACGTCGGTGTACTCCGGATCGGCGGCATCATCGGTGCGGAAGAGCCCCTGCGCTTTGGCATAGGCCTCGACCAACGCGATATGTTCGGCGGTGCGGCCGGTCAGACGCAGATATTCGAGCGTCCGATCGTCGATCGGGAAGACCGCGATCGTCGAACCGTACTCCGGCGACATGTTGCCGAGCGTGGTGCGATCGGCGACCGCAAGCGTGCTCAGTCCCTTGCCGAAGAACTCGACGAACTTGCCGACGACGCCGCGCTTGCGCAGCATCTCGGTCACGTGCAGCACCAGATCGGTCGCGGTCACGCCTTCGCGCAACGCGCCGTCGATGCGCACGCCGATGACTTCGGGGATCAGCATCGTGACCGGTTGACCGAGCATGGCGGCTTCGGCTTCGATCCCGCCGACGCCCCACGCCACCACGCCGAGGCCGTTGACCATGGTGGTGTGCGAATCGGTGCCGACCGCGGTGTCCGGATAGGCGACGTCACCTTCGGCGTCGAGCGCGAGCCCGGCACCACCGGCACCGAAGACCACCCGTGCGAGGTATTCGATGTTGACCTGATGGACGATACCCGTGTCCGGCGGCACCGCCCGGAAGCCTTCGAGCGCGCTCTGGCCCCACTTGAGGAACGAGTAGCGTTCGTGATTGCGCGCGAACTCGAGGTCCGCGTTCTTCTGCTCGGCGTCGGGCGAGCCGAAGTAGTCGACCTGCACGCTGTGATCGATCACGAGTTCGACCGGTTGGAGGGGATTGATCGCCTTCGGATCGCCGCCCATCGCGGCCATCGCATCGCGCATCGCGGCCAGATCGACTACGCACGGAACGCCGGTGAAATCTTGTAACAGCACGCGCGCCGGACGGAACGCGATCTCGCGCTCCGAGGCCTCGCGCGGGTTCCATTTCGCCAACGCCTCGATGTCGCTTCGGTTGACCGAGCGTCCGTCTTCGAAGCGCAGAAGATTCTCGAGCAGGATCTTCATCGAATAGGGCAGCCGGGCGAGCTTGGTCAGTCCGGCTTCCTCGACCGCGGCGAGGCGGTAGTACGTGTATGTGCGGTCGCCGACGCGCAGTTCGGCGGCGGCGTTAAAGCTGTTGGCGTTCTCTG
>JBEPVY010000100.1:0-8335 GCA_041690835.1 Vulcanimicrobiota bacterium
CTCGCCTCGTCGTCGCTCCCGCCATCCTGGCTCCGCTCCTCCCTTCACACGCCCCGCAACGCGACCCCCCGCGAGTCGAACATCACAAACGATCGCTACGCTGTTGGCGGGCCGGTGCTTTTATGATCGGTGATGCGGTCGATCTTTCGGTCCGGCTGGGTGCGCTTTCATTGCCGTTCCCTACGTTGATGGGGAGCGGATGTTATGGCAGCGGCGAGGAGTTCGCGCCGTTCGCGGATCTGACGCGCATCGGCGGGGTGGTGCTGAAATCCGTCACGCGGGCGCCGCGGTTGGGGAATCCGGTGCCGCGGCTGGTGCATACGCCGGCGGGGTTGCTCAATGCGATCGGGCTGCAGAATCCCGGGATCGACTGGTATCTCGAGCATGACGTCGCGAAGTTCGCGGGCCGGCCGTGTAAGATGATCGGGAGCGTGGCCGGGTTCTCGGTCGACGATTATGCCTATGTCTGTGAGCGTTTGGCGGCGCGCGACGAGATCCATGCGATCGAGTTGAACATCTCGTGTCCGAACGTCGGGAGCGAGGGCGAGACGTTTGCGTGCGATCCGAAGCTGACGTCGAAGGTGGTCGCGGCGGCGCGTGCGACGACGGATAAGACGCTGATCGTCAAGCTCTCGCCGAACGTGACCGACATCGCGTCGATCGCGCGCGAAGCCGAGGCGGCGGGTGCGGATGCGCTTGCGGTGGTGAATACCGTTCGCGGTATGGCGATCGACACGCAGACCTGGCGACCGCGCTTGGGAAATGTGACCGGAGGGCTCTCGGGGCCGGCGATCAGGCCGATCGCGCTGCTTGCGGTCTACGAAGTCGCGCGGGCCGTGACGATTCCGATCGTCGGGCAGGGCGGCATCGAGACGCTCTCGGATGCGCTCGAGTTCTTCTTGGCCGGCGCGAGCGCGATCTCGATCGGGACCGCGAACTTCACGGATCCGCGGATTCCGGAGCGGATCGTGGCCGGTCTCGCGGAGTATCTGGCCGCGCGCGGGCTTACGTCGTTGCGGGATATCGTCGGAAAGGCGAACGTACGCTAATGGCCCAGTTGGTGATCGCTCTCGACGTCGCCGAAGCGGAGCACGCCGAACGGCTGGTCGACGAACTCTACGAACTCGATCCGATCTTCAAGATCGGGCTCGAGGGGCTTTACGGCTACGGGGATCGTCTGTTCTCGTACTTCGAGGCGCGCGACGTCCGCTATTTCATCGATGCCAAGTTGCACGACATCCCGAATACGGTCGCGCGCGCGATGCGCCGGCTGGTCCGGCCGGGCGCGCATATCATCAACGTGCACGCGCTCGGTGGCGACGAGATGATGCGCCAAGCCGTCGAGGCGGCGGCGGAACGCTCGGCCGAACTCGGGATCACGGCGCCGCACGTCTTCGCGGTGACGATCCTCACCAGCATCGCGTCCCAGGACCTGCTCGAACTCGGCCTGCACGGGGGTCCCGGCGAGAACGCGATCCGGCTGGCGGCGCTGGCGCGGGACGCCGGCTGTACCGGCGTGGTCTGCAGCGCCCACGAGGTCGCCGATCTCAAGACGTTCTTCGGGCACGATTTCCTGACGCTGACGCCGGGCATCCGCCCGCTCGGTAGCGCCCATGGCGACCAGAAACGCGTGGTCACGCCGGCCGAGGCGGTCGCGGCGGGGTCGGATTATTTGGTGGTCGGCCGGCCGATCACGGACGCGGCAAATCCGCTGGAGGCGGCGAAGAGTATCCTCGAAGAGATGCACCGATGATCGATCAGCACAGCTTAGAACGAACCCTTCACGACCGCGGCGCCCTGCTGCACGGCCACTTCCGGCTGAGCAGTGGACGGCATAGCGAGCGCTTTATCCAGAAGTTCCGGATCCTCGAAGATCCGCGTCTGGTCGAGCCGCTCGCGCGCGCGCTTGCCGAGCATTTCCGCCCGTCCGACCCGACGGTCGTGGTGAGCGCCGCCGTCGGCGGGATCATCCTGAGCTACGAGGTCGCGCGCGCGCTCGGCGTCAAGGGCATCTTCGTCGAGAAAGAGGGCGGCGTGCCGACCCTCCGACGCGGTTTTGCGATCACGCCGCAAGATCGCGTGCTGATCGTCGAAGACGTGATCACGACCGGCGGTTCGGTCCGCGAAGTGCTGAGCGTCGTGCGCGCCTCGGGCGCGCGTATCGTCGGCGTCGGCGCGATCGTCGTGCGCGGCGACGCGGACTTCGGCGTGCCTTTCACCGCCATGCTGGATCTGCCGGTCGTCTCGTTCGACGTCGCCGATTGCCCGCAGTGCAAGGCCGGCGATCCGATCGACGACCCCGGCTCGCGGCGTTCGTAGGCCGCCGGATGAGTCGTCCAGCTCTCGCCAAGATCGCGCCCTACGTTCCCGGGACCTCGATAGAAGAGGTCCGTCGCAAGCTCGGGCTCGAGCATATCGTCAAACTCGCTTCGAACGAGAATCCGCTCGGGAGTTCCCCGAAGGCGCTCGCCGCACTCGGTGCGATCGACCGGCTCCATCTGTATTTCGACGACTCGCATACGGAGCTGCGCGAGAAGATCGCGGCGCCGTACGGCTTGAGCGCGGAGAACGTGGTGCTCGGGCACGGCAGCAACGAGATCGTCAATATCGTGGCGGAGACGTTGCTCGAAGCGGGCGACGAGGCGGTCATGGCCGAGCCGTCGTTCTCGCTCTATCGACTGGTCGCCGCGTTGCAAGGCGCGAAGGCGGTCGAGGTTCCGCTTCGCGGGTACGACCACGATCCGGATGCGATGCTCGAGGCGATCACGCCGCGTACCAAGATCGTCTTCGTCTGCGATCCGAACAACCCGACCGGCACCGCGCTTACCGCAGCGGCCTGGGAACGGTTTCTCGCGCGCTTGCCGGAGCGCGTGACCCTGGTCGTCGATCAGGCCTACCGCGAGTTCATGGATGCGGACGGCGTGGATGCCATACCGCTGGTGACGCGTCGGCCGAATACGCTGGTCCTGCGGACCATGTCGAAGATCTACGGGCTCGCCGGCCTGCGTTTCGGCTACGGTTTTGCGGACGCGGAGACGATCGGCTGGCTCAATCGCGTGCGCCTGCCGTTCAACGTCTCGCGTCCGGCCGCGCTCGGCGCTGCGGGCGCGCTCGACGACGCCGCCTTCGTGGCGCGCAGCATCGAGAACAACGAACGCGGTAAGACCTATCTCGCCGCCGAGTATGCGCGCCTCGGATTGAAGATGATCCCGACGCAGGCGAACTTCTACGCGTTGGTCGTGCCGGGCACCGCGACGCGCGCCTACGACGACTTGCTCGCCCGCGGTATCATCGTGCGCTCGGGCGACGCGCTCCATATGCCGGGCCACCTGCGGATCACGATCGGTACGGAGGCCGAGAATCGGCATCTGATCGAGGCGATCGAGGCGTCGTTACCGCAATGGCGCTCGGACTGACCGTCCGTTCCGCGGTCGCCGCGGATCGCGGATTCATCGAGGAGCTGGGGAGACGTACGCTCGGCTCCAGCGTCGCCGCCTTCCGGCACGCGCCCGCCGCGATGATCGAGATCAGCTACGACCGGCTGCTCGAGATCGTCTTCGGGCAGTCGCACGTAGGCTTGATCGCGGAGCGTGCGGGCGTTCCGGCCGGCTTCCTGCTGATGCTCGACCAACTGCCCGACGAAGTGACCGCGATGCCTCAGGGTTTCATCGCCTATATGGCCGTCGAACCGGCCGGCCGGAGGTCCGGCGCAGGGCGCGCGCTCTTGGCGGCGGCCGAGGATGAGGCCAAACGACGGGCTCTGCCGTATATGGGTCTCATGGTCACCGAAGAGAACGCCGCGGCGCGAGCGCTCTACGAAGGTGCCGGCTATCGAACGGAGCGTCGTTTGCTGTGCAAGGAACTGTAAGCGGTATCGACTGGCGACGCGTGTTCGTCGGCGCCGGAATCCTGATCCTGATCGTCGCGGCCCTGTGGTTCGCCTCGCTGATCCCCAAGACGATCGCGCTCTTCCTGATCGCGGCTTTCCTCGCGTTCGGGATCCAGCCGTTGGTCGTGCGGCTGCAGGAACGCAAGATCCCGCGTCCGCTGGCGATCGCGATCGTGTTCGCCGTGCTGACCCTGCTCTTCGTCCTGAGCATGCTCTTCATCGTGCCGCTCACGATCGATCAGGTGACCTCGCTTGCGTCCAAGGCACCCGAATACGTCGCAAGCGCGCAGAGCTGGGTGGTGGACGGCGAAGCCTGGTTGCGCCAGCGGGTGCCGAACGTCTCGATTCCGGACAACGTCTTCGATATCGGCAAACTGACCGGCTCGAACCTCGGCTCGATCGCGACCACTACGCTTGCGACCGTGCCCGCGTTTCTCGGCAACTTCTTCTATGCGTTGCTGATCTGTTTCTCGGCGACCATCCTCTCGATCTTCTTCCTGTCCAACGATCATCAGATCGCCGAAGGATTCGCCGCGATGTTCCCGGAGAGCCGGCGCGCGACCGCGCGCAAACTCTCGGCCGAGATCACCCAGCTGTTCGGCTCGTACATCTCCGGCCAGATCATCGTGAGCGCTATTACGGGCGCGGTGGTCGCCGTGTTGAGCGCGCTGGTCGGCTTCAAGTTCGCCTTGCTGCTCGGCATCATCACGGCGGTCGCCTACGCGATTCCGATCTTCGGCATGCTGATCGCACAGATCATCGCGCTGATCCTATGCGCCCCGCAGGGGCTTGCGGTCGTGGTCTGGGTGCAGGTCATCATGTTCGGCATGGCGCGCATCAGCGACAACATCTTGGTGCCGAAGATCATGGGCGATTCGGTCGGCGTCTCGCCGATCGGCGTGATGTTCGCGGTCTTCGCCGGCGGCGAACTCTTCGGGTTACCGGGCCTGCTTCTGGGCATTCCGGCGGCCGCCCTGATCAAGATCCTGTGGCGCTATTTCGTGACGCCTTGGCTGCATCGCCAGCTCGACGATCGGTCCGCGAAGAAGACGTGAGGTTCGTCAGCGAAGCCGTCGTGCCGCAAGGCGAGTTCGACGGCGCCGCGACCGGATCGGGCGAGCCCGCGTTGCCGACGGCGTTCGCATGGCGCGACCAGATCCTGACGATCGCGGCGGTCACCGGCACGCGCCGCGGCCTCAAAGATGACCGTGGTGAGACGTATCTCAAAAAGCACTACTATGAGGTCGAACTGAGCGACGGCCGGACGGCCACGTTCTACATGGACCGTCAAGCCAAACCGGGCCGCCCTCGCTGGTGGCTCTACACGATCTCGGCTTGACCCGGTTTCGACCTACATCCTACATCGAGTCCGGGGCGCTCACGCCGAGCATTTCCAGGACGCGCGCGAGCAGCGTCTTGGTCGCGATGCAGAGCGCGAGGCGGGCGCGACGCGTCGGCGGGTCGTCGACCAGGATGCGGCATTCCGTGTAGAACGAGTGGAAATCCGCGGCCACGTCGCGGGCGTAGCGGGCGAGCCGATGCGGGGCTTCGTGTTCGGCGACGCCCTGGACGACGCGCGGCAGATCGGCGAGGCGGCGCGCGAGCGCCAGCTCGGCCGGCGCGCCGAGCGCGCCCAGGCCTTCGCCGGTCGCGGCGGCGGCCACGTCGGCCGCGTCGGCCTTCTGCAGGACCGAGTTGATGCGCGCGTGACCGTACTGCACGTAGTAGACCGGGTTGTCGAGGCTCTTCTCTTTGGCGAGCGCCAGGTCGAACGTGAGCGGCGACTCGATCGCGAGCATCACGAAGAAGAAGCGGGCCGCGTCGACGCCGACTTCGTCGATGATATCGGCGAGCGTGACGATATGCCCGGCACGCTTGGACATGCTGACCTCTTCGCCGCCGCGCATCAGCGTGATCTGCTGCGCGATCAGCACGTCGAGTTTGCCTTCGTAGCCGAGGGCGCTCGCGATGCCCTTGAGGCGGTCGATGTAGCCGTGATGATCCGGGCCGAGGATGTCGACCACCCGATCGGCGCGCTTGAGCTTTTCGTTATGGTAGGCGACGTCGGGCAGGATGTAGGTCGGCCGTCCGTCGGTGCGGACGAGCACGCGGTCCTTGTCGTCGCCGAACTCGGTCGACTTGAAGAAGACGGCGCCGTCTTGTTCGTAGGTGTAGCCGAGCTCGGTCAGGCGCGCGAGGCCGGCGGCGACGCTACCGTTCTCGTGCAGTTCTTTCTCGCTCTGCCAGAGATCGTAGTGCACCCCGAATCGGATCGCGGTCGCCTGCTGATCTTCGAGCAACGCATCGCGTCCGAACGTGCCGAAGTACGGCAGCCAGGTGGTTTCGTCCGCGACGACCCATTTCTCGCCGTCGTCGCTCGCGATGCGCTCGGCGATCGGGATCAGGTAGTCGCCCGGATAGCCCTCTTCGGGAAACGGGAAGGCCGCGTCGTAGCGCTGGCGGTAGCGCGCGTAGAGCGAACGGCCGAGCTTGTCGAGCTGACTGCCGGCGTCGTTGATGATCCATTCGGTGAAGACGTCGTAGCCGCAGAAGCGCATCGCGCTTGCGAGCGTCTCGCCGATCGAGAGGGTGCGTCCCTGCACGACCACCAGGGGACCGGTCGGGTTGGCGCTGCCGAACTCGAGCGAGATGCGTTTGCCGTTCTTCGGGAACTCGCCGAAGCGCCGGCCTTCGCGTAGCAGCTTGGCGATCAGCGCCTGCCAACAGGCCGGTGCAAGACGGACGTTGATGAACCCGGCGAGCGGATCGATCGCGCTGAAAAGCGCGTCCAGGCGGGGCTCGCTCGCGCGCGCGGCGGCGATCAGCGCGGCCGCGATGTCGTTGGGCTTGGTGCGCGCGACCTTGGCCAACCCGAAGGCGACGTTGGTCGCGGCATCCCCGAACTCGGCATTGCGCGGAGCTTCGAACCCGACCGTTACCGGCGGCGCATCCGGATAGAGCGTCGCGACGGCGCGAACGAGCGCGTCGCCGAACGTCTTGAGCGCGTCGTCGGGCAGATCAGTGATGGTAGGGTTCATTCCGTGCGATCTTCGCCGCGCGATAGAGTTGTTCCAGCACGACCATGCGCGCCCACTCGTGCAAGAACGTCAGCTGCGAGAGCGACCAGCGGAAGGTGGCTCGCGCGAGCAGGCTCGCGTCGGCACCGTACGTCCCGGCGATGACCATCGTCAGTCGCGTCGCGCCCGAGGTCGCGAACGTCTCCAGCTTGCGACTCAAGTCGGGGCTGGAGAGTTCGGTGCCGGTCCGTTCGAGTAGCCAGACCGCATCGTCCGGGCGCAGGTGCCGCGCGATCCGCTCGGCTTCCTCGCGCATCGCGCCGGCCGGATCGCTCCCGTCGTTCGAGCGGATCTCGATCTCCTCGAGCGGGAAATACGGAGCGATCCGCTTGCCGAACTCGGCGCAGGCTTGGGCGACGTACGGCGTGCGCGTCTTCCCGACGTAGATCAGGCGCAGGTTCAAAGCGGGTCCAGCGTAGCATACGTGCCGGCGCCGCGCGACTCGACGCGGCCGTCGATCTCGAGGATCGCGAGGGTTGCCAGAATGGCGGCGGCGTTCGCGCCGGTCGCGCCGACGAGTGCATCGAGCGATCCGTCGCCGTCGCGGAGCGCCGCCAGGAGCTCGCGCGCGAGCGGGTCCTCGGGCGGCCTGCGGCGCGTGCGGCGGCCCGCTTCCGCCCGCAGGCCGAGCGCTTCGAGGACGTCGTCGGGCGAGCGTGCTAGGGTCGCACCGTCGCGGAGCAGCGCCAAGCAGCCTTGGACGTGCGGCCGATCGACGTCGCCCGGGACGGCCAGTACCGGAATCCGGCCGGCCGCCCAGCTTGCGGTATTGAGTGCACCGGACCGGCTTGGGGCTTCGATCACGACGACCGCGTCGGCGAGCGCGACGACCACGCCATTGCGCTCGAGGAACCGGCTCGGGTAAGCCCGCTCGTCCGGAGCGAAGGGAGAGAGGACCGCGCCACCACCCGCGATCATCTGCTCGGCGAGTTCCCGGTTTCGGCGCGGGAAGAAGTGCTCGTGCCCGCACCCAAGCACGCCGACGGTCGGGGTGCCCGCCTCGACGGCGCCCCGGTGGGCGGCTGCATCGATGCCCAAGGCCAGCCCCGAGACGATGCAGCAACCCGCTCGGCCGAGCGCTAGGGCAAAGGCATGCGCTAGACGGGTTCCATAAGGCGTGGCGGCCCTCGTGCCCACGATCGCGACCGTGGGTAGGCCCAGGCCAACGAGGGCTCCGACGCTCCAGAGACCGGTGCAGGCGGCCTCGAAGGGACGAGGGTCTCGGAGCTCCGCAAAGCGAGCGTGCGGGAGAAAAGCGGCAGGTTTCACTCATCTGTCCATCCCCCCGAGCGGCGCCTTCGCCAAGCCCCCAGCCGAAAGCCAGGGGGAATCCCTCGGACCCCAGGGAATACGCGGCCGGAGTTTGCCC
>JBEPVY010000101.1:0-8235 GCA_041690835.1 Vulcanimicrobiota bacterium
CTTCGATGTCGATCTTCGAGCAGCCCGACTCTTGGATGATCTTGTTGATCATCTTGCCGCCGGGCCCGATCACATCTTTGATCTTGGCCGGGTTGATCTTGATGACGATCATCCGCGGCGCGTACGGCGAGAGCACTTCGTTCGGCTTCGCGATCGTCTCTACGAGCTTGTCGATGATGAAGAAGCGAGCTTTCTTCGCGTCGTCCATCGCCTCGCGCATGATGTCGATCGTGATGCCGCTGACCTTGATGTCCATCTGGACGGCGGTGATGCCCTTCTTGGTTCCCGCGACCTTGAAGTCCATCTCGCCGAGCGCGTCTTCCAGACCTTGGATGTCGGAAAGGATGGCGTACTCATCGCCCTTGATGATCAAGCCCATCGCGACGCCACCGACGTGACTCGTGATCGGAACGCCGGCGTCCATCAGCGCGAGCGTGCTACCGCACACCGACGCCATCGACGACGAACCGTTCGACTCGAGCACTTCGCTGATGAGGCGGAGCGTGTAGGGGAAGTCTTCCTTGGCCGGCAGCACCGGGACCAGCGCCTTCTCGGCGAGGAATCCGTGGCCGATCTCGCGGCGTCCGGGTCCGCGCATCGGGCGGGTCTCGCCGACCGAATACGGCGGGAAGTTGTAGTAGTGCATGTAGCGCTTGTCTTCAAGCGCGACCACGCCGTCGAGACGCTGCGCATCGCTGATCGATCCGAGCGTGGCGGCCGTGAAGACCTGCGTCTGTCCGCGCGTGAAGACGCCCGAACCGTGGACGCGGGGCACGTAGTGGGTTTTGCACCAGATCGGTCGGATCTCGTCGAGCTTGCGGCCGTCGGGGCGCTTGCCCTCGTCCACGACCATGACGCGAAGCTCTTCCTCTTCCATCGACTTGATGATCTTCTCGAAATCCTTATTGCTCGGATTTTCGAGAAGCGCTTGGAGAGCTTCTTCCTTCTTCGTGCAGCGCGCGATCGCGGCCGGACGCTTCAGTTCGGCGAAGGCTTCTTCGCGCTCGCCCTTTTCGACGATGCGCATCGCCTTGGCGACGTCCTTGGCGAACGTCTTGCGGACCCACTTGTCCAGGTCGGCGTCGACCTTCTGGACCGGGAATTCGCGCTTCTTCTTGCCGACCTTCTTGGCCAGCTTATCGATCGCGGCGACGATCTTCTTGATCGATTCGTGAGCGAACTCGACGGCTTCGAGGAAGACTTCCTCGGAGATCTCTTTCGAGCTGCCTTCGACCATCATGACGCCGTCGGCGGTACCGGCGACGACGATCTCCATGCCACCGACTTCGTAGTCGGGCAGCGAGGGGTTGATGGTGAACTTGCCTTTTTCGTCGCGTCCAACGCGGACGGCGGCGACGGTCTTCTCGAACGGGATGTCCGAGAACGCGAGGGCGGCGCCGGCGGCGCACACGCCGATCACGTCGGCATCGAGTTCGGGGTCTACCGAGAGCAGGGTCGCGACGATCTGTACGTCGTTACGGAAGCCGTCGGGGAAGAGCGGGCGGATGGGGCGGTCGATCTGTCGCGACGAGAGCACGGCGTGCTCGCTCGGACGACCTTCGCGCTTGATGAAACCGCCGGGGATCTTGCCTGCTGCGTACATCTTCTCTTCGAAGTCGCAGGTCAAGGGGAAGAAATCGATGCCTTCGCGCGGTTTGCTCGAGGCTGTTACGGCGCAGAGCACGACGTTTTGATCTCCGTAACGAATCACCGCAGCGCCATTGGCCTGCTTGGCGAGTTCGCCGGTCTCGATCACCATCGTGCGCCCGCCGATTTCCAACGAAATGGATTCGGGCACGTGTACTCCTAATGGTGTATGTTTTGCTCGTTTATTTGAACCCCGGCGGGTTCGCCCCAAAGCCCGATTTGGCCTGGATTGACGGGCATATGGTGTCTTTGCCACCTTGTTTATCGGTGGGGAAACCGATATAATCGGTGCTATGACCGAGAAAAGCGGTGGAAAATCGCTCTCGCGGCCCTTCGCCCTCTTCGGCAACCCGACGAGGACGGGGGTCTTGCTGGTCCTTGCCCTGGTCGACGAGAGCTACCCTCAGGAGCTGGCGCGCCTGCTCGGGCGCTCACTTTCGACCGTTCAGGTCGCCGTCGACCGCCTAGAGCTTGACGGAATCGTTTCTTCGCGCAGATTGGGTAGTGAGAGGCGGGTTACGCTCAACCCTCGATTCTACGCTGCCAGAACGCTGCGCTCGTTCCTGATGGAGCTTGCCCATCAGCAGCGCGAAATCGTCGAAGCGGTGAGCGAGGCCCGCCGGAGGCCGCGCCGGAGAGGGAAGCCGTTATGATCGACGCCGATTCAACACTCGTAGACATCGCTTTCGAGGTTTGCACCGAACTCCACGGAGCGGGCGTTACGGCGGTTCTAGTCGGCGGCAGTGCGGCTCAGTTCTATGCGCCCGACAGGTATCAGTCGCACGACGCCGATTTTGTGATAACGATGCAAGCTAAAGGCAGTGACGGCGCCGGCGCGATGGAGCGGCTCGGCTTCGCCCTCAAAGGCCAGATGTATTTCAATCCGAGAACGATCTTCACGGTGGAGTTTCCGGCAGGGCCGCTATCGGTTGGCGGCGAGACGGTGAATTCGTGGGAGACCGTCCGGCGTGGCGAGCAGGTTCTGCATGTCGTTTCGAGGACCGATTGCATCCGCGATCGGCTCGCCGCGTGGTATTTCTGGGGCGACGGTGGAAGTCTCTACGTCGCGCGGGACGTAGCGGAAAGCGGCGAAACGGACTACGACGCCATTCGCGCATGGAGTGAGCGCGAGCGCGAAGGCGAAAGGTTCGACGAGTTCTACAAGCTAGTGAAGAGTCGATGATGCCTGGTCGCAGTCTGCTGAGTGCCATATTGGGTGTCGCCCTACTGTTCTCGTCGATAGGCGCTGCGCCGATGGCTTCGATGTCCGTCGCGCCGAGCTGGCGGGATGGCAAGCCGGCGGTGGCGCGGCATGGGATGGTCGTGACCGAGCAGCGGTATGCCTCGCAGATCGGGCTCGACGTCTTGAAGGCGGGCGGCAATGCGGTCGATGCGGCGGTCGCGGTCGGCTATGCGCTGGCGGTGGTCGATCCGTGTTGCGGCAATCTCGGCGGCGGTGGGTTCATGGTGGTGCGTATGCACGACGGTCGCGCGCGCTTCATCGACTTCCGCGAGACGGCCCCACTGCTCGCGACACGCGATATGTTCTTGGACGCGCACGGGTACGTCGTTCCGGACCGTTCGCGCAAGGGTTGGCTCGCGATCGGCGTGCCCGGGAGCGTGATGGGCCTCGAGCGTGCGCGCGTCGAGTACGGGACGATGTCGCGTTCCCGCCTGATGGCCGGCGCCTACAGGCTCGCGCACGACGGATTCACCGTCGTCCCGGGCGATCTCATCCCGTTCGCCGGATCGCCCGATCAGGTCTATAGCGGATTCGGCGCCGGGCGCATCCCGGTCGCCGGCGAGGTGTGGAAACAGCCGGATCTCGCCCACTCGCTGGCGTTGATCTCGGCGAACGGAACGGATGCGTTCTATCGCGGGCCGATCGCGCAGGCCATCGTGAAGGCGAGCAAGGCGAACGGCGGCGTGCTGACCATGAAAGACTTCGCGCGTTACACGGTCGTCGACGGCGACGCGCTGCGGTGCAAGAGCGGTCGCTTCGAACTGATCGGCGCGACGCCGCCGAGTTCGGGCGGGACGACGCTCTGTCAGATGGCGCACATCATCGATCCCTATGCATTCCACACCTGGCACGACGTGCGCGAGACGCATTACGTCATCGAGGCCGAGCGACGCGCGTATGCCGATCGTAATGCGTATCTCGGCGATCCGCAGTTCGTGAAGAACCCGGTCGCGCAGCTCACGTCGGCGGCCTATGCGGCCAGACTGCGCGCGACCATCAAGCCCTTACGGTCGACGCCGTCGACGCAGGTCCACCCGGGCTTGAACATCGACGTGCACGAGAACGCGAACACGACCCACTTCTCGATCGTGGATGCGGAGGGCAACGCGGTCGCGGTCACGACCACCATCAACGACTGGTTCGGGGCCGGCGTGATCGCGCCGGGAACCGGGTTCTTTCTGAACGACGAGATGGACGACTTCACAGCCAAGCCCGGCGTGCCGAACATGTACGGCCTCGTCCAGGGCATTCGCAACGACATCGTTCCCGGGAAGCGGCCGCTCTCGTCCATGACGCCCACGATCGTGCTACGCGACGGCAAGCTCGCGATGGTGACCGGTACGCCGGGCGGTTCGCGTATCATCACGACCGTCTTCGAGACGATCCTCAACGTCTTCGACTTCGGCATGAACGCGCAGCAGGCGGTCGACGCGCCGCGCATCCACATGCAATGGGAGCCGGACGAGATCCAGTATGAACCCGGTGCGCTCACGCAAGCGCAGATCTCCGTGCTGGAAGCGAACGGTTACGCGTTCCATCGCATCACCGCCTGGGGCTCGGCGCAGGCGATCGTGATCGAGCCCGCAACCGGAATGCTCTACGGCGGCAGCGATCGCCGCCATCCGGCCGGCGCGGCGATGGGGTACTGACGATGACTCCCGAATGGCTCACCGCGATCTCTACGTTGCTCACCTTGATCGTCGTCGCCGTGACGGCGATGGCCGCGATCCGGCAGATCCGGCACATGCGTTCGGGCAACCAAGTGGCCGCGCTGCTTCCCCTGACCGAGAAGTATTCGACGCCGGAGGTCCGCGCCTCGCTCGACTACGTCATCGGGTCGCTACGCAAGGACCTCGAAGATCCCGAGGCCCGGGCGGGCGTTCGAGCGTTGCCGGCGACCGGAAAGGCGCGACAGGCCATGATCTGCCTCAACTACTACGAATCGGTCGGGGCGCTGGTCCGAGCCGGTACGCTCGATCTCTTCCTCGTGCTGCTCTATTTCACCACTCCGGCCGACGTCTGGGAACTCGCCGACGATTATATCGCGCTGACGAGAAGCACGCGGGGGAACGAGATCTTCGAGAACTTCGAAGCGCTCGTCATCCTGCAGAAGCGCTACGAAGCGCGGCACGGCACCTCGCTCTTCCCGCACTCCATGAAACGTCTCGAACTTCCGACGCGCTATCTGGACGAGGCTCGCTAGAACATCGACAACGAGCGGGCGCCGGTCATCGTCGTCGTCGCCCATCCGGACGACTGGCAGATCTTTGCGGGAGCCGCGATCTACGCGCACGTCCGCGAAGGTCGCTCGGTCGCGATCGTGACGCTGACCGCGGGCGATGCCGGCGGCGATCGAGGCCATTGGACGTCACGCCACGCCGGCGGGTTGGTCTCGCTCCTGCGCGCGTTCTCCGGGTGGAACCCGTACGATGCCGTATCGGCGGACGTCGCGGTCGCATATGCGACGGAGCTGTTTGCCGGAAGAGCGGTCTTACGGACGACGGTGCGTTGCGGGAACGCCGCGGCGACGATGTACGCGCTCCACCTTCGGGATGGGTCGCCGACGGGCGACGGGTACGCTCCCGTTCACGAATCGCTGGCACGTCTTCGTTCCAGCGGACGCGCGCTCTCGGCGGTATGGCCGGAGGACGGGCCGCCGGTCTATCACTCATGGGGCGAGCTCGCCGCGACGGTTCGCGCGATCGTCGACGAGGAATGCGGTGATGCGACCAGTGCGCTGATCTATTCGAGCGACCCGGACCCGGAGAGCAATCCGGGCGATCATTCGGACCACGTCTGCACGGGCGCGCTCGTGCGGGACATCGTATCGGCGGATGCGCGTTTGGATCCATTCTGGATCGCGATGTACGACATCGGGAATCGGCCGGAAAATCTTAGTGCCGTTGACGCCGACCTTCAGCGCGCCGCCGTGTACGCTTACGGGGCCGGGTATGCTGCTCACGCCGCGGGGCTCGGACCGGCGTGGCGGCACGGATGGGAGAGAGAGTTCCAGCGGTTCGGAGGGCGTCAGTACCTGCGTCGGGACGACTAATCGAGATGCAGGTCGGGAATGCGCTCGACTAGATAAGGGTTGTCGATCGGCGAGCGCGACGCGATGAAGATCGCGCGATGTTGTTGGCGGCCGATCGCGGGCTCGCTCCAGTCGCGTCGAAAGCGATCGAACTGCGGCTGGATCAGCGGCATGTAGGTGTGCTTGAAAAGCGCCTTGAGGCGGGTGAAGATCCACGGTCGCGTCGGCCTACACGCGCGCCCCGATATCGACCCCGCGGGATCGTTCGGATCGATATCGGCAAAGGTGATCGCGTCCTCGCGAAAATCCGCCCCCGAACTGGTAGCGGCTTCGAGGATCAGGACGTCGTCGCAAAGGCCGGCGAGCACTCGCAGCGCCGCTTCGGGGTCCCCGAGTTGGTTGAGCACGCTGTAACAGAATACGATGTCGTGGGCGACCACGCCGTTTTCGGCCAAGTGTTCGATGTCGCTCTGCACGATTGCGAGCTGCGCGGGCGGCCACAAGGCATTGCTCGCGTAGCGTTCGCGAAAGCGCTCGACGTTCGCGGCTTGCGGCTCCGTGCTCGTAACGGTGCACTGACAGTCGAGAAAGAACGACGTGAGATCTCCGATGCCGGCGCCGATCTCGAGCACCGAGCGCGACCGGACGGGCAGGCCGAGGCGGGCGAGATGCTCGAGGCGACGCTCGTTGCTCCGTACATAGCGTAGCGTGTGGAAGACGGCGTCCGGAGTCGGCAACCTAGACCATCATCAGGTTCTGCATCATCCCGGTGTCTTCGTGCGGGAGGATGTGGCAGTGGAAGACCGTCTTGCCGGGCGCGCCTTTGAAGCGCACGCGCATCGTGAAGCTGCCGTTGCCGCCGCCGCTCGAGGGCGGGATCGGGAACGTATCCCAGAGCGCGATCGGAACCGGGTTGCCGTTCACGTGCGTGACTTCGAACGAGTTCTCGTGGAGGTGGAACGGATGCGCCTCGGCGCCGGAGTTCTCGACCGTCCACTCCTCGCACGTGCCGTTCTGGACGGTGTAGTTGATGTCCATCTCTTCGTAGAGGCGGTTGTCGACGAAGAACCCGAAGCCGGTCAGCAGTTGGTCGGCCGGGCCTTCGCTGAACGTGATCGTGCGATGCCGTACGATGTCGGCATCGGTGATGAGCGGATACTCGCGCGTCGGCAACGGAAGCGCCGTCGGGATGTTCATGCTGACGGCCGCGCCTGCGACGTTGATGTGCATCAGGTCGATCTGCGGGAACGGCATGAAGTTCACACCGGCAGTGGCGAGCGCAGAGAGCGTGAAGGTGCCGGGCGCCGCGGGCGCCTTGATCAGCATCTCCATCCGGTTGCCGGGCGAGACGAAGACCATCGAGTTGGCGCCCATGTTCGCGGGCGTCACGAGCGTCGTGCCGTCCTGCGCGACCGCGAACGGTTCGGCGAAGTTGATGCCGTCGAAGGCGATCATGTGGATCTCGAAGCCCGGGATGACCAGCGGGAGCCACATCCCGTTCGTACCGTTGAGGAAGCGCAGGCGCACGACCTCACCCGGCTGCATGTTCAACGTCGGTAACGGCAGCGGGGTATACGTGTTGGCATTGTTGTCGGCCCACGAGACGCCCTGACCGTTGACGGTGTAGAGCGAGAAGTCGGTGCCGAGATTGTAGCCCTGCGGCGGCGGCACGTAGGCGACCGGCTCGTATTCGTAGAGGGTCGGATCGGACGGATTCGGGTTGAGGTTGAGCGACTGCACGACCACGCGGATGTCGCGCGCGGCCGCGATCTCGGGGACATTGTCGATCGGCCCGTGCACGACGATCAGGCCGGCCATGCCGCCTGCGACCTGGACATCGGTCGAACCGTGATGATGCGGATGATACCAGTACAGCCCCGACGGTTGATCCATCGGCACGGGGAACGTGTAGTCGTACGATTGGCCCGGATCGATCGCGATCATCATGGCGGCCGGATTGGCCGTGCCGACCGGCTCGAAGAGATGCGGAATGGTCTGGATGCCGTGGACGTGCAGATTGGTGGTATTGAACAGATGTGGATTGTTCATCGGATCGAGCGGCGTGGACGAGACGCGCAGAGCCGCCGGACGGCGGCGCATCATGTCCGCCATGTCGTGCGCGTCGGCGACGTGCACGAGTCCGCTCGGGATGCTGGCCGGCGGATTCGGCGGCAGCGTATTGACGATCTTCACGCGCAGCGGCTGACCGGGGTACACGTCGAGCGTCGGCCCTACGGACGAGCCGTTGTACGTCCGGGTGCGGATGCGGTAGCCGTTGATGGTCGTACTGGTATAGCCGACCGAGAGCGTGTAG
>JBEPVY010000102.1:0-8218 GCA_041690835.1 Vulcanimicrobiota bacterium
CCAGCCCGACGAACGAGATGATCGCAAGCGAGATGCCGTTCATGAACGCGAACGACGTCGGCCATCCGAACTGCATCGAATGCACGAGTAGTTCCGGTTTGAACGCGAACAGGAAACCGAAGAACAGGATCGAGAGTTCGCTGACGACGTCGAAGGCGGAGATCAAGCCGTTGAAGGCCGAGCTCTCGCGGACGCCGCGCACGTTGAGGATGGCGAGTCCCGCGATCAACGCGAAGATCACCCAGAAGTGCAGGATCGGATGACCGCTCGCGTCCAGTCCGCCCAGCCACGGCAGATGGCTCAGGTAGCCGACCGTACCCCACGAGAAGAGCGTGATGTCGATCGTGAAGTCGAGCAAGACCGCCCAACCGGCCAAGAACCCCGACAGATCGCCGAGCCCGCGCATGACGAAGTACTGACCACCGCCCGCGACCGGATACGCCGCCGCAAGTTCGGTATAGGCGAGGCCGACGCACACGTAGACGAGACCGGCGAACAGAAATGCGACGTTGGTCGCGCCGGCGGCGGCACCGAAGACCAGGCCGAGCGCGACGAAGATGTCGGCGCCGACGTCCGCGTAACCCCACGAGTACGAGCCCCACGGCGTCACCGAACGGCGGAGTTGTTCCTGTTTTCCCGGTTCCTGGGCGAGCGACACAGGTATCTAGTAGAGTCCGATAGCCGTGCGTTCGAGCGCGTTGATCAGATGTTCGGCCTCGCCGTATTGGTCGTGCAAGGCGTGATCGTGGAAGACGCGCAAGGCGTCGTTCAGGCGATTGATGCCGTCGCGTAGTTCGGCGCGCTCGCGCATGCCGTCGGAGGCCTTCTGCAAGAGCATGGTCCCGTACTTGAGCGCGGTCTTCGCGTATTCGATGTCGTTGCCGATCGTCGAGAGTTCGTAGAGCGCGGCCACGAAGGCTTCCTTGGCTTCGGTGTAGCGCCGGCGGCGGGTCGCCATCATGCCCTTGAGCACGGATTCGAGCGCGTCGCTCCGATTGCGCGTCGGCGCGAGCGCCCGGTCGAGCGCTTCGCGTAGCGATGGATCGGTGGTGGACGACGCTTGATCGCGGGTCGCGACGGCACGCGGTGTGCGCGGTTCGGGGGTTTGTCGCGGTTGGGGCGTCTGGAGCGTCCGCAGATCGGAGATGAACTCACGGGCGGTCTGGTAACGGCGTAGCGGGTCCTTTTCGATCGAGCGCATCATGACCCGCTCGAGGTACTCGGGGATCGCGCGGTTGATCTCTCGCGCGGGCGTCGGCAGATCGTGCACGTGCGAGAACATCGTCGCGACGATGTCGTCGCGGTCGTTCCGAAAGGGCACCGTGCCGGTGAATATCTCGTACATCACGACGCCGACCGAATAGAGATCGCTGCGGATGTCGGCCGGCTTCGAGAGGAACCGTTCCGGGGCGAGATAGGCGATCGTCCCCACGATCTGGCCGGTGCGCGTGGTCTGGGTGACGTCGGTCGAGCGTCGTGCCAGCCCGAAGTCGGTCAGCTTGACGACTTCGCCGTCCTGGACGGTCATCACGTTGGAAGGCTTGATGTCGCGATGGACGACGCCTTGCCCGTGCGCGTAGTCGAGCGCTTCGAGCATGTCGATCAGATACCCGAGGGCCTGTTTGTAGGTGAGCGCGCCGCCCTCGAGTTCGCGGAGCGTCTTGCCGCGGACCAGCTCCATGACGATGTACGATAGCCCACCGTCTTCGCCGGCGTCGTAGATCGCGACGATCTTCGGATGGTTGAGCGAAGCCATCGCTTGCGCCTCGAGCAACAGGCGCTGGGTGACGTCGTCCGAGCGGTCCAATAGCACTTTGACCGCGACCTCGCGACCCAACCGCGAATCCATCGCGCGGTAGGTGTCGGCGGTGCCGCCGCGGCCGATCAGCTCGACGATCTCGTATCGCCCGCCGAGGGTCCGTCCTTGGAGTTCCACGATTAGAAGGCGTTTCGGTGCAAGGCTATGCGTTCTCCGTCAATTGCGACGATATCGAACCGGAAACGGGCACCCGGCGCGACGATCTGGGCGTAGTCCGCGCCCAGCTGCCGAAGGGTTTTCCGCTTGTTCGCATCGACGGCACTCAGGGCCGACCCGTATCCCCTTGTACCCCTGGCCTTCACTTCAACAAAAACAAGCATTGCTCCGTCGACGCAGACCAGGTCTAATTCCCCATTAGGTAATCGGACGTTCCGGGCGATAACGCGATACCCGGCGTCGCGCAGGTAGGCTTCCGCCCGGCGCTCGCCCTCACGGCCCTTGGTCTGGTTCCATCTCCGGCGTTGCATCGAACCCCAGGACCATCTGCGCGTCGCGGACCCGGCAGAAAGAGGGCCGGTGGAAAATCGAGGGACCGTGCTCGACCAGAGCTTTCAGGTGTCGGGGGGTCGCGTAACCCTTGTGCTCCGCAAAGCCATAACGCGGGTCCTCGCGGTCCAGGGCGTCGAGCAGGTGGTCGCGATAGACCTTGGCCAGGATCGATGCGGCGGCCACCAGGGCGCAGCGCGCGTCACCCTTGATGAGCGGCTCTTGGGGCCCGGCGAAGGATCGGATCCGGACGGCGTCCGTGATCAGATACTCGGGTGGCAACGGTAGAGCGGCGATCGCGCGCTCCATCGCGAGCACGCTCGCCCAATAGATGTTGAGCCGCTCGATCTCCTCGACCGAGGCCAGACCGATCCCCCAGCCCGTCGCCCGGCGCCTGATCTCGGCGTCGAGTTCGGCGCGCACGCTCGGCCGGACTTGCTTCGAGTCGTTGAGTCCCGAGAGCATCAGCGGTTCGCGCGCGATCACGCACGCGGCCACCACCGGCCCGGCAAGCGGTCCGCGCCCGACTTCGTCGACGCCCCCGATCAGGAGGAACCCGTTCGCGCGCGCCGCCTTCTCGAAGACGTGCATCCGGTGCAGTCGCCGGCGCTCGCGTTCGTAGGCGTTGCGGGCCTTACGTTGTTTCGCTTCGCGTAACGTCATCGGGAGACTCGAACGAGAAGCGACCGAACGTCCCCGCCCCGAGCGCGCTGATATACGATTGCGCGGCATTGTGATAGTCGACCTCGCCGCCCTTGCGCACGAACCCGCGGCTCGCGGCGAACGCCTCGAGATCCGGCACATCTCCCGCACCCTGCGGCCGATACGAGAGCCAGCGATGGAACAGCACGGCGATCTCTTCGGGATCGTAGCGTCCGCGCGGGACCGCGCCCGTCAGCGCCAGCTTCCACTGCGCGGTCGCGTTCGGGATCTTCGGTACCAGGATGCCGGGCGTATCCATGACCTCGACCTTCTTGTTCATCCGGAAGAACTGCAGTTGCCGCGTGACACCGGCCCGGTCTTCCGTCTTCGCCGCAGCGCGCCGCAGGAGTCCGTTGATGATCGCGCTCTTGCCGTTGTTCGGCAAGCCGACGACCAGCGCGCGCGAAGTGGTCTTATTGCTGTCCGCAAGTTCGGCGACCAATTGCGCCGCGCGCTTCACGCTCGGCTGCGCCCGTCCGTCGGTCGCGCCTGCGACCACGCCGGTCTCGGCGAAATGCTTGAGCCACGCGCTCGTAACGGCGGGATCGGCGAGATCCTCGCGATTGAGGATCAGCAGGCGCTTGCGCGTGCCGATGATCGTGTCCAACATCGGATTCCGTCCGCTCCGCGGGACGCGCGCATCGACCACTTCGACCACGACGTCGATCAGCTTGAGATACTCGCCCATGCGCCGCATGGCGCGCACCATGTGCCCGGGGTACCACTGGACCGCCCGCTCGAGATCGTCGTTCATAGCAGGCCGAACGAGCCGAGCGGCCAGATCCCGGCGAGTGCCTTGCCGATCACCTGATCGTCCGGTACGAACCCCCAGAACCGCGAGTCGTCGGAGACGATCCGATTGTCCCCGAGCACGTAGAGCGTATCCGCCGGAACCGCAAGTTCCGGGAACGAGCGCTCGTCGGCATGCCGCACGTACGGTTCCGAGAGGGGGGCGCCGTTGATGAAGACCCGCCCATGTTCGATCCGAATCCGATCGCCGGGCAGGCCGATCACGCGCTTGATAAAGACTTCCGGCGTCCCTTCATCGTGATGAAACGCGACGATGTCGCCCCGCTGCGGTTGGTGAAACCGATAGCCGAGCGTCGAGATCAAGACGGTCTCGCCGGACGCGATCCGCGGCTCCATCGATAGTCCGGAGACCTGCGGCGCGCGGACGAAGAACGCGGCGACCAGCACACAGAGCACCGCGGCCTGCAACGTCAGGCTCGCAAACGTTTTCCAACGCACGAGCAACGCGCTTCGACACCGCTCGCCCATGTCATCCCGAGCGTAGTCGCGTCAGTTCGGAGCGTACGCTCTCTCTATATACCGTGCGCGCGGTTCAACGGCCAGAAGATGAAGAACGCGTGCCCGGTGAAGCCGGCGGGCTGTCCGGCCTTCATTCCCGTTGCGAACGTGCCGGCGTTCTGCGCGAAGCCCCACATGTGCGAGTCGTCCGAGTCGTTTCGGTTGTCGCCCATCATGAAGTAGCAGTGAGGCGGGATCCTGTCCGGCGCCGTCCACATCGCCTTCGGCGGGATGTTCGCCTCGTGGGGATCGAGCGCGATCATCTGACCGGGATGGTTCTGATCGGTGTAGACGCCGTAGTTCTTGATCACCAGATTGTAATCGGGCTTCGCGTTGATGTACGGCTCGACCAAGGCCTTGCCGTTGATATAGACCGTGCCGTCCTGGATCTTGAGCGTATCTCCGGGCGTACCGATCGTGCGTTTGATGAAGTCGTCGTTGGTATCTTCCTGGATCGGCGGCGGGAAGACCACGATGTCGCCGCGATGCGGTTCGTGGAAGCGGTACTCGAACTTGTTGACCAGCAGCACGTCGTGCACGAGCAAGGTCGGGACCATCGATTCGGACGGGATGTAGTACGTGCGCACCACGAACGTGATCAGCACCCATGCGGCCAGGCCCGCGACGATGAACGGATCCAGATATTCGCGCGAGATATGCGCGCGACGGCTCGGGTCTTCGCCGGCACGGATCGGGACGAACGTCAGAGCCAGGCGGATGACCAGGATGATCGCGACCAGCGCGAGGAGCTGCCAGGGTTGCATCGGCGTCGAATACTCTCTTCGGTCGTTAGTGAAGCACGCGCAAACGATTGAGCGGCCAGAATATGAGAAACGCGCGTCCGGAAAAACCGGATTGTACGTGTTTGGCGGCGAGCGGCCCGGCCGCGAACGGTCCCTTGGCCTGCGCGAAGCCCCACACGTGGGAGTCGGCGGAGTTGTTCCGGTTGTCGCCCATCATGAAGTAGTAACCGTTCGGGATGCGATCCGGCGCCTGCCACTGCGACTTGGGCGGGATGTTCGCGGCGCGCGGATCGAGCGGTCGCTCGGTGCCGTCGCCGTTGTCCACCCAGATGCCGTAGTTCTTGATGTCGAGATCGTAGGTGGGCTGCATGTTCTCGTAGGGCTCGTCGAGCGCTTTCCCATTGCGGTAGACGATACCGTCCTTTACCCGCAAAGTGTCGCCCGGCACGCCGATGGTGCGCTTGATGAAAGCCTCGCCGCCCGCGTCGATCGGCGGGGTGAAGACCGCGATATCCCCGGAGTTGGGGCCGTGGAGGCGGTAGTCGAGTTCGTTGACGAGGAGCACGTCGTGGACTTTCAACGTCGGGACCATCGATTCCGACGGGATGTAGAACGTGCGGATCACGAACGTGATCAGGAAGAGCGCCGCCAGGCCCGCGACGATGAACGCGTCGAGGTATTCCCGTACGACGGCAACGGCCGACGATTTCGCTTCGTCGGCCGCGAGAGGTTTGACGCTGAGGGCAAAACGAGCGACGGCGAAGACGCCGATCAACCCGAGAAGCTGGAGAGGGGTCAGCGCGTCTTCTTTTCTTTGATGCGCGCGGCCTTACCGATCTTGTCTGCGAGATAGTAGAGGCGGCTGCGGCGGACGATACCGCGCTTGCTCACTTCGATCTTCTCGACCCGGGGGCTGTGCACCAGGAACGTCTTCTCGACGCCGACGCCGTGGGCTACACGACGAACCGTGACCGATTCGCCGGCGCCGCCGCCGGTGTGGACGATGACCACGCCTTCGAACATCTGGACGCGTTCTTTGCCGCCTTCGACGACCTTGGAATAGACCTTGACGGTATCGCCGGAGCGGAACTCCGGGACGCCGGTCTTGAGCTGCTCGTTATTGAGGACATCGATGACGTTCATGGATAGCGTTCTCTTTATTGAAAGGTCCGCGGCGCAAAGGAAAATCGGCCGGGCGGGTCCGGCACAACCAGGCGATAATACCACGGGCCGCCTGGGTCCCGCAACGGACTTAGGTCGATTCTTCGCCCGTGAGGTCGGGCCGGCGGGAGGCCGTTCGGCTCCGGGACTGCTCCCGGCGCCAGGCCGCGATCTTGACGTGGTCGCCCGAGAGGAGCACCTCGGGGACCGATATCCCGCGGAAGACCGCCGGTCGGGTGTAGGCGGGGTAGTCCAGTTCTCCGTCACTGAACGACTCGGCGGCGACGGATTCGGCCTTGACGACCCCCTCGATCAGCCGGACCGACGCGTCCATGATGGCAAGTGCCGGGATCTCCCCGCCGGTCAGGACGAAATCGCCGAGCGAGACCTCTTCGATCGGATAGAGCGCCCCCAGGCGCTCGTCGATCCCCTCGTAGTGGCCGCAGATCAGGATCAGACGGTCCAGGGCGGCATACGCGCGGGCATCGGCCTGACGGAACGGGCGCCCGGCCGGACTCGGAACGACGATCTGCCGGCGCTCGCCGGACGGCGCCTCGGCCAGGATGCGGTCGATGATCTTGGCGAGCGGCTCGATCCGGAGCACCAGCCCGGGGCCGCCGCCGAAGGGCGGCTCGTCGGCCCGGGCGCGGCCCTCGAGCGCGTTCAGGATGTGATGGTAGCGCACGTCCGCGAGGCCGGCCTCGACCGCTCGACCGACGATCGAGAGGCCGACGAAAGGCGCGAAGACCTCCGGGAAGAGCGTGAGCACATCAATCGTGAACATAGCGGGCGACGATGTTCACCTTTCTACGACGATTTGCCCGCGACCCGAGTCCCCGAGGGCTCGCGCTCGCCGCCTTGGAACGCGGTTCGTTCGACGAGGCGGAGGCCCAATTCGGTTCGCTCCTGGCCGATGCCAGGACGCCGGCCGACCGCGCCTTCTATCAGAACAAGCGCGGGATCGCGCGCATCGGGCTCGGCCGGCGCGCCGAGGCCCTCGACGACTTTCACGGCGCGCTGATATCGGTCGAGGGCTATCCGCCGGCGCTCACCAACGTCGGGAACCTGTGTTTCGAAGACGGCGCGATCGAGGATGCGATCGCCCACTACGAAGCCGCGATCGTCCGCGACGACGGCTACGCGATCGCTCACCGGAATCTCGGCATCGCGCTCAAGCGCTCGGGTCGCATCGATGAGGGAGTTCGCTCGCTCCGGCGAGCCGGCCGCCTGGAGGGCGGCATCTTCGGAACGCCAAGAAAGAGGCGGTGAGCGAACAGGAGCAAGTCCCGCTGTCCGATGAGCTGCTGGCGCTGATGCGCCGCGCGGCCGCGGCCGCATTGCGCCTGCGCGAGCCGTTCATCAGCGCGCGTGCGCTGTTGCTCGCACTGCTCGACGATGCGCATGCGGGTCCGATGCTGGCGGGCGTGGTGCGGCGCGACAAGCTCGAAGAGCTGCCGGTTCCAGACGACAATCGCAAGGGCGTCGTACGCCTGCAGGAGAGCGGTCTCGAGAACGGCGAGTTGCCGTCGATCGTTCGCTTCGATACGCTCGGCTTCAAGACGCCGGACGGCCGGACGACGGTCTGGCTCTCGCGCGAAGCGTTCGCGATCTTCAACGAAGGCGCGCGCCGCGTCGAAGGCCGGTATCTGCCCAAGCATCTGGCGTTCGGCCTGGCCGCCGAAGCGGTCAAGACCAATGGCGTGCTGAGCGCGCTCAACATCGAGCCCGGCACCGTCACCGAAGCGATCTACAAGTTGTAGCGGGCGCTAACCCTTCGCGGCCGGATCGGTCGCGGTGATCTCTTCGAGGTATTCGAAGAGCTCGGGCAGCGTGATCTTCTCGAGCGCCGTCTGTTCGCGGCTTTCGTCTTCGTCGGGACCCTCGTCGCGGATGTAGCATCGCGACTCCACGCCGCTCTCGCTCTCGCTGATGAACGAGACCGCAAAGCCCTTGCCCGGCATCTCGTCGTAGATGCGCATGGTCTGCGGGTTGAGGATCT
>JBEPVY010000103.1:0-7874 GCA_041690835.1 Vulcanimicrobiota bacterium
CGACCGCCATACCGATCGAGAGCACGAAGCCCGCGATGCCCGGCAGGGTCAGGGTGGCTTTCGAGTAGGCCAGCAGTGCGAGCATCATCAGCACGTACACGATCAGCGCGAGATCGGCCAGGAAGCCCGGCAGGCGATACACGATGACCATGAAGAGCATGACGACGATCAGGCCGCCGATGGATGCGTAGAGCGACTGTTTGAGGTCGAGCGCGCCGAGCGTCGGTCCGATCGATTCTTTCTCGATCACTTTCACGCCGACCGGCAGCGCGCCGGCATTCAACTCGTTGGCAAGCGTGATCGTCTCTTCTTGGGTGAACGAGCCGGTGATCTCGCCGCTGCCGGAGATCGCGCCGTTCAGCGTCGGAGCCGAGACGTAACGGCGATCGAGGAACATGCCGAGCGGCTTTCCGATATTCGCTGCCGTCAGTTTGTAGAAGCGGGCCGCGTCCTTCGTCTGGAACAGCACGTTCGGTGCGCCGGCCTGGGAGAAGCTGGCCTGCGCCGCTTTCAGGTCCTTACCCGAGTAGACGACCGGGCCGCCGAGCGCGTAGGCGGTCACGTTGAGATATTTTTGGGCCGCCGCCTTTTGGGCTGCGGTCGCGGTCGAGCCCGGCGCGACGACGCGGAGCGCCGCCTCGCCGTTCAGCATGACGTCTTCCGGAACGATCTTGAAGTCGAGCACGGCGACCTGCTTGATCAACTTCTCGGCCTGGTCGGGATCTTTCACACCCGGCAGATCGATCAGGATGCGGTCGCTACCGACCTTGCTGATCGTCGGTTCGGTGACGCCGATGCCGTTGATGCGACGATCGATCACCTCGACGGTCTGCTCTTGCTCGGTCGAACCGACCTTCGGCACCTCGGCCGTCGGCAGCAACTGGATGAGCAGGCGCACGCCGCCCCGCAGGTCGAGACCGAGATGGATGTTCTTGGTGACCGGGTTGATCGCGAGCCACGAGATCACGACGATCGCGATGACGACCAGCGCCTTGAACGGCGTCTTGAGATTGTTCCAGTTCATAAACCGTACTTCAAAGATACTTCAAGAAAAAGCGGCGCCGCGGCACGGGGTGCCCGGCGTCAAACCCACAAAGTGTAGCAAGCCGGATTCCGGCCGTCAAACGGGGAGCGGCGGTCCTTTCTTCAACACCAGCGCGGGTTGTAACTGCAGGTCGGCCGGCAGTTCCGCGTATCCGAAGACTTCAAGCGGAAGGCCTGACCTTCCGAGAAACTCGGCTAGCAGCGGGCGCAGACTCCCGCCGCAGACCAGCGCCGGCTCCGGTGGGCCGCCTTCGAGGTAGGCCTCGAGCCGCTCGACCAGGCTTCGGACGGCTTCCGGGTCCGGCGCACCCTCCTCGACCCACGCCCGGGTCAGCTCGCGCTCGAAGGCCGGATCGAGGATGGCGGGCTCGAGCCGGGCCAAGCCGCGACGCCGGAGGGCCTGCGGCACCAGGATCCGGCGGGCGGCCTCGGCCAGCTCGCGCGGCTCCCGGGCGCCCGACTCGAGCATCGCCTCGAGGGTCGCGACCGGGTCGCGCGGCCAGACCCGCTCCCGGAGCAGAGTGCCGAAGGCCCGATGGAGCGCGACCAGGGGCACCCCGTCCGGTCCGCCGATCTCCTTGACGACGGCCGGAACGCTCGTACGCAGGTGCTCGAGCAGGGTCTGGAGCTCTTGTCGCCCGAGCAGTGCCGCGGCGTGGGAACGGGCCGCCTCGGCCAAATGCGAGCCCAGGACCGAGATCGGATCGAAGACCAGCGCGCCCGCGTCCTGGGCCCGCTCGCGTAGCTCCGGCGGGATCCAGGCGGCCGGCAGATCGTAGACGGGCTCGCGGGTCGCTTCGAATCCGAGCCGTTCCAGCACGCGCGCGTCGGCGACCGCCAGCACCCGCGCGAGGTCCAGGCGGCCGCCGCCGACCGCTTCGTCGCGGACGCGAATGCCGTAGGTATCCGGATCGCGCTCGAGATCGTCGCGCAGGCGCACGCCCGGGAGCACGACCCCGATCTCGGCAGCGAGCGCGCGACGAACTTCGCCGACCCGATCGAGCAATGCATCGGCCAGCGGCGATGCGAGCAACGGCGCCAGGTTGGCTCCGATCTCGATCGCGATCGCGTCGACGCCGACCAGCCCGAGCGCGAGTTCAGGCCGGCGCATCGCGCGGCGCTTAGCCTCGGCGCGCGCGCCCGCGTCGTCGGCCGCCGCGCGTTGCGCGCGACGGCGGGCGACCTCGGCCAGACCGAACGCGCACGCACCCAGCGAGAAGAACACCAGATGCGGCAGGCCGGGCACGAGCGCGAGCGCGACCAGCAACGCGCCCGCCCCGCGGACCGGCTCCGGACGCGCGAGCAGCTGCGAGGCGAGATCGCTGCCGAGCGAGCCTTGCGATGCGACGCGCGTCACCATCATGCCCATCGCGATCGAGATCAGAAAGGCCGGCAACGTGGTCGCCAGCGCGTTCCCGATCGAGAGCAACGCGAACGTCTGTAAGGCATCGCCCGGCGACATGCCGTGATAGAAGATCCCGACCAGCGCTCCGCCCGCCAGATTGAGCGCGACGATGACGAGCGCCGCGACCGCGTCGCCCTTGACGAACTTGCCCGCGCCGTCCATCGCGCCGTAGAAGTCCGCTTCGCGTCCGACCGCCTCGCGCTTGCGTCGGGCCGTATCGCCGTCGAGCGCGCCGGCGTGCAGATCCGCGTCGATGGCCATCTGTTTACCCGGCATCGCGTCGAGCGTGAAACGCGCGGCGACTTCGGCGACGCGCTGCGAACCGCTCGCGATCACGACGAACTGGATCGTGACCAGGATGATGAAGACGATCAGGCCGACGACCAGGTTGCCTTGCACGACGAACGCGCCGAAGGCCGGGATGATCGCGCCGACCTCGCCGGGCGCCGCGCCGTGCGTCAGGATCAAGCGGGTCGCCGAGACGTCGAGCGCCAGCCGGAAGAGGGTCGCGAGCAAGAGCGCCGGTGCGAAGGCCGCGAACTCGAGCGGCCGTTCGACGCCGACGCTCGCCAGCAGGATCAGCGCCGCGCCGAAAATATCGAGCGCCAGCAACACGTCGAGCAGGGCGGGCGGGAGCGGGACGATCAGGATCGCGACGATCCCGAGCAGGACGCCTGAAAACGCGTAGGTGGGCAGCCGATTCACGCGATCGCTCCGGCCCGCGAGAGCGCGGCCACGACTTCGGCGACGGCCACGTAGAGCGCGTGCGGAATCGTCTGCCCGGGACGCGCATCGGCGTAGAGCGCGCGCGCGAGCGCGACGTTCTCGACCAGCGGGATGTCCGCGGCGCGCGCCACCTCGCGCACCCGCGCGGCCAGATCGTCGGCGGCGCAGACAAGCACGCGCGGGACCGGCTCATCGGGCGGCCGATAGGCGAGCGCGATCGCGATGTGGGTCGGATTGCAGACCACGAAGGCCGCCTCTTCGACCCGGCGCACGTCCCCACGCGAGAGCGAGCGATGAAGCGCGCGCCGGCGCCCGCGCACCTGCGGATCGCCGTCCTGCTCCTTGAGATCGCGCCGGTACTCGGCGAAGCTCATGCGGAGTCGCTGCAACCACGCGCGGCGCGCGACCAGCACCTCGGCGAGGCCGAACGCGATGCCGACCGCGCAGGCTGCCGCTACCGCGCGCGCGGCGGCGCCCCACGCCGACGCGCCGAGCAGAACGGGCGCGCCGCCGCGCAGTCCGGTCGCGATCACGCCCCAACCGCTCGCACCGACGGCCGCGCACGCGCAGAGCAGTGCGGCGCTCGCGCGGACGGCGTGCAAGGCGCTCTCGCGCGAGAACATCCGCTTGAGGCCGGATGCCGGCGAGAGCCGTTCGGGCTTGACGGAGATCGCGACGGCACGGACGCCGCCGGCCTGCGCGAGCGAACATGCGGCGCCGATCAGTGCGACCGCGACGAGCGGCCCGAGCGTGCATGCGCCAAGCGCCAGATACGCGCCGACATCGATCCTTCCGCGCGGCGCGGCGATCGCCACCGCCCGCGCGGCAGCGGTCGCGGTCGGGAGCAAGCCGCAGAGGGTCGCGCCGCCCGCGAGCAACGCCAGGCTTGCGCCCAACTCTGCGGCACGCGGCAGATCGCCTGCGTTGCGCGCGCGACGCAAGCGCGCAGGCGTCGGATCGAAGCGCTTCTCGGCATCGTCGTTCATCGCGGGAAGAACGGCGGGTGGACGAGCGGATGGGCGGAGGCGGCGTCGAGCACGGGAACCGCGAGTGCGGTCGCGAGGATCGCCGCCGCGAAGACGAACGGCGATGCGAGCGTGACGTTGCCGAAGCGCGGGATCGTGCGCGCCAGCGCAGCCAACGCCACTTGGACCACGAACGCCAGCGCGATCGCGGGACCGGCCACCGCCAGTGCGACCAACACGATCGTCTCCGGGAGGGCGATCGCGAAGGCCATCAGCCCTTCGCGCGCGAGCGCGCCGCCCGGCGGCAACAACGAGAACGACGATGCGAAGGCCGGAATCACGATCCGGTACGCGCCGAGCAGAAAGAACCCGGCGGTGAACGCAAGCGACCAGATCCGCCCGAAACCGCTCGGCGCGACCATCGACGCGCCCGGTGCGATCGCACGCACGCCGGCGTAGTCGTCGACGATCCGCCCGCCCGCGTAGGCGCCATCGTAGAGGAGCGATCCGAACGCGCCGATGGCGGCGCCGAGCAGCGTCTCGCCTGCAAACGCGATCGTCAGCCCGAGACCGTCCGGCGCTGGAAGATGGGCGACGCGCGGCGCGACGGCGAGCGTCAACGCGATCGCCAATACCACCCGAGCCGAACTCGGCACGCTCGGATGCGAGAGGCCGGGAGCGCGCGCCGCAAAGCCGGCACAGCGTGCAAATGCGAGCAAGGTCGCGCCGGTCACCCGCCGGTCAGCCCCGGGATCGCGCGGATCGCATCGTTGAAGAGTCGCGCGAGCAACTGCATCCCCGCGTTGCCGAAGAGGGCTATTGCCAGCCCGACGCAGACCAGCTTGGGAACCAGCGAGAGCGTCTGCTCCTGCACCTGGGTCGCGGCTTGGATGATCGCGACCAGCAAGCCCGCGCCGGCCGCCAGCGCCAGCACCGGCAGACAGATCGTCGCGGTCGCGAGCATCGTCTCGCGCAAGAGCCCGTCGAACGTCTCCACGCGTCGATTCTATCGAAACCGGATTGTCCTCGCGTGAACGGGTCGTGTCCGAAGCGTGGCCGAACACATGGCGGCATGATCCGCACCACGCTCGCGGCCTTCGCAACGGCCGCGTTTCTGATCTCGTGCGTCTGCGCCGCGAGTGCCGCGGTCGTGCTACGCCCGCTCGGAACCGGCTCGCCCGTCGCGAACGGCTATCGCCTCAAGCTCTCGGTCGGCGGTGGCCCGTTGCACGTGGCCCAGGTCGACACCGGCTCGATCGGCGTCGTGATCCCACGCTCGGCGCTCGGACCGGGCGCGCACGATACCGGCGTCTCCGGCCGGATGGAATACACGTCGAGCGGGCGCATCTTCACCGGGCGCTACGTCATGGCGCCGCTCGTCCTGGTCGACGCCGACGGGCGACGGGTCACGACCACGCCGATCCGAGTGCTCGCGATCGATGCTACATCCTGCGATACCGCGCTTCATCCGGCC
This sequence comes from Vulcanimicrobiota bacterium, assembly GCA_041690835.1. GTDB lineage: Bacteria > Vulcanimicrobiota > Vulcanimicrobiia > Vulcanimicrobiales > Vulcanimicrobiaceae > JALYSX01. The sequence goes on from JBEPVY010000103.1 coordinate 5,615, forward strand.
TGCGTCGCCGGCCGCAGCGTCGCCGGCGTCGGAATGCTCGGTGTAGGCTTCGCACGCGGCAGCGGTTCGCCCGACATCAATCCGTTTCTCCACGCACGCGACGGCGACCGGATCCTAGCACCCGTCTACATCATCACCGACACGAGCATCGTGCTCGGTGCCGAAGCCAAGGACGAAGCCGGTTTTTCAACCGAGCATCTGGCGCGCGCGAGTGCCGACTGGGGGCCGCCCACCGGCTGCTTCGCGATCGGCGGTTCGCGGTATTGCGGAACGGTGTTGGTCGATACCGGCCTGGCCTACGCGATCGCGCGCATACCGCGGCCCCTGCGGCCGACGGGTCCGTCGGGCGCCACGTGGACGATCGCTATCGATATCCCGGACTCGGGAGCCGCGCTCTCCGCGCGAGAGACGACCGCGGCCCGCTGGTCATCGGGCGGCGGCGCGCCGTTCTTGAACACCGGTCGTGCGCTACTGCGCTCGTATGCGTATCTCTACGACGCGGCCGCCGGACTCGTCGGCTTTCGGAAGCTCCCTACGCGAAGCTGACGTTCCAGGCCGAGGCCGCCAAGAGCGACGAGACGATCGCGCGTGTCGCCGGCGACTTGTTGAGCGTGTAGAAGTGGATGCCGGGCGCGCCTCGCCGGAGCAGATCGGTGCACTGCAGGGTCGCATAGGCGACGCCGAGATCTTCGACCGCGCCCGGATCGCCGCGGCGATCTTCGAGTTCGACACGCAACTTCGGTGGAATGGTCGCCCCACACATGCGCGTGAAGCGTTCGATCTGCTCGAAGTTCGTGATCGGCATCACGCCCGGCAGGATCGGGACCTCGATACCGGCCGCGCGCGCACGTTCGACGTACGAGAAATATTTGTCGTTATCGAAGAAGAGCTGCGTGATGAGGAACTGCGCGCCCGCATCGACCTTCGCCCGGGCGTACGCGAGATCAGCCGACGGGTCGACCGCATCGAGGTGCGCCTCGGGGTAGCACGCGGCGCCAATCGAGAAATCGTACGCACGCGCGAGCATCCCGATCAGCTCGGTCGAGCCGGAGAGTCCGCCTTCGGTCGGCGCGTACGTTTCGCCGGGCGCGGCATCGCCGCGGAGCGCAAGTACGTTCTCGATTCCGGCCCGCGCGAGCTCGTCGAAGAGGTCGCGTAGCTGGGCTCGAGTCGCACCGACCAGGGTCGCATGCGCGAGCACATCCAGGCCGATCTCGTTGCGGATCCGCTTCGCGATTCCGAGCGTCCGCGCACGCGTCGATCCGCCCGCACCGTAGGTGACCGAGACGAACGAGGGCCGGAGCGGTCGAAGCGCCTCGACGGTCGCAAGCAACTGCTCCTCACCCGCTTCGGTCTTGGGCGGAAAGAACTCGAACGAAAAGAACGGTCGTACGCTCGCAAGCGCCTCGGGAATACGCATCAGACCCGCAACTTCTTAGACATGGACGAGCTCCTCGTAGTGCTCCGTACGACAACGTTCATCCCGCAAGTTGTCATCCCGAGCGTCGGGAGCGCAGCGACCAGAGTCGAGGGACGGCACGTAACACGTGCGTTCGGCGGTCCCTCGACTACGCTTCGCTCCGCTCGGCATGACAAGCGTGACCGTCGACTTGCACGATGTTCTACCATATCCGGGATAGCTACTGCAATGCCGGCGCTAGCGGAAGCTTGCGACGACTCCTCCGCAGACGAGCGCCCAGCCGTCGACCATGACGAAGAGCAACAGCTTGACCGGGAGCGAGACGACCGGTGGGCTCAGCATCATCATCCCGAGGCCCATCAGGATCGCGGCGACCGCGAGATCGATCGCGACGAACGGGAGATAGAGGGCGAAGCCGATCGCGAAGGCGCTCCGGAGTTCGCCGACCACGAAGGCCGGCACGAGCACGTCGAGACCGGCTCGCGCGGGTGCGGTCGGCGCGCGGCGCGCGACCCGTTGGAAGAGCGACACGTCCTCCACGCGCGTCTGCCGGAGCATGAACGCGCGCAGCGGGACGGTGGCCCGTTCGAACGTCTGCGCGGGCGTGCCGCGACCGTGGGCGTAGGGTTCGAGCGCTTCGGTCCGGACGCGCGTCAGGGTCGGGCCCATCGTCACGATCGTCAGCACGAACGCTAGGCCCACGATGACCGCGTTCGGCGGCAAGGCCGACGCTCCGATCGCCGAGCGCACCAGCGAGAGCACGCAGACGATCCGCACGAACGACGTGCACATCACGAGCAAGAGGGGGATCAGTGCGACGACCGCGAGTCCGGCGACGAC
>JBEPVY010000104.1:0-7859 GCA_041690835.1 Vulcanimicrobiota bacterium
ACGTCTTGGACTCGGCCGCATCGAAGCGTTCCCAGACGCCGATCGCGACGAACGCCAAGAGCACCGCGTAGACCACGCCGATGACCGCGAAGATGAATCCGGCCTGTTCGTAGTGCTCCTCGAAGAACGCGGGCTTGGCGAAGCGGTGGATGAGGAGGGCCGCGGCGACCGAGATTCCGACGAACGCGATGCAGAAGATCGCCCCGTTGGCCAAGATCGAGAGATGCGAGAACAAAAACGCCAACATAGGTCGGCTGGCTTAGCCGGAAGCGCCGTCCTTCCTGTCCTCGAACGCTACGATGGCCGCCACGAACGAACTGCCGTACCGCTCCAGCTTGACGTCTCCGACGCCGCTCACCCCGCGGAAGCGGGTCAAGGTGGTCGGTTTGGTCCGCGCCATCTCCTTGAGGGCCGCATCCGAGAAGACGACGTACGGAGGCACACCCTGCGTATCCGCGAGATCCTTGCGCAGGCGTCGCAGATGTTCGAAGAGGTCTTCCTCGAACGGCTCGGCCGCGCTTGCGCCCTTGCGCGCCTTCTTCTTGCCCTTGGCGCTCACGAAGCGCGGCGGCGCGAACGAGACCTCGCGCTTTTCACGTAACGCGGCCATGCCCTCGCCGGTCAGCATCACGGTCTTATGGGCCGGCTCTTGCTCGACGTAGCCGAGCCGGATCAGCTCCGAGAGCAACGCCATCCACTCGTCGCGCGTCAGTTCCGTCCCGACGCCGAATGTGGTGAGCGCCTCGTGGCCCCAGTTCTTCACCTTCTCGGTGGCGGTGCCGAGCAGCACGTCGATCGCGTGTTGGGCGCCGGTCGAGAAGCCGCGATGCTCGCGGATCCGATAGAGGCACGAGAGGAACTTCTGGGTCGCGACCGTGCCGTCCAACCGCTCGACCGGGTTCAGGCAGTTGTCGCAGTTCCCGCACTGCAAGGGCGCATCTTCACCGAAGTAGCGCAGCACGTGGGCGCGCCGACAGGTCGACGTCGAGGCGTAGTCGAGCATCTGCGCGAGCAATCGCTCCGCGCGCGCTCGCTCGGCGTCGTCACCGATCTGGCGGATGAAGTGCCGTTGTTTGGCCGCGTCGCCGCCGTTGTAGAACAGCACGCAGTCGCTCGGCAACCCATCGCGCCCGGCGCGTCCGGTCTCCTGGTAGTAGCCTTCGAGATTCTTCGGGACGTCGTAGTGCACCACGTAGCGCACGTTCGGCTTGTCGATGCCCATGCCGAAGGCGATGGTCGCGCAGACCACCTGGACCTCGTCGCGCACGAAGCGCTCTTGATTGCGCGCGCGCGTGTGCGGCGTCAGCCCGGCATGATAAGGCACGGCCGAGATACCGGCGCGGTCGATCCGCTCGGCCAGATCTTCGGCGGCGGCCCGACTCGATACGTAGACGATCCCACTCTCGCGCGGACGTTCCTCGGCCCAGGCGAGCAGTTGTTTGAGCGGATCGCGCTTCTCGTAGACGCGATATTGCAGGTTCGGGCGATTGAAACTGCCGACGAAGCGTCGCGGCGAGCGGAGTTGCAGAAATCGCTCGATGTCCTCGCGCACGCGATCGGTCGCGGTCGCGGTGACGGCGATGGTCGGCACCTCGGGCATGCGCTCGCGAAGCACCGAGAGTTGCCGGTACTCCGGCCGGAAATCGTGACCCCACTCGCTCACGCAATGCGCTTCGTCGACCGCGACGCGAACCACGTTCCAGCGCGCGAGCCGGTCCAGGAAGCTCGGGAGCACGAGCCGTTCGGGCGCGACATAGAGCAGACGATATTCGCCGCGGTCGAGGCCGCCGAGCCGTTCGGCCGCGGTCGCCGAATCGATCGACGAGTTCAGAAATGTGGCCGGAATGCCGTTCGCATTGAGCGCGTCGACCTGATCCTTCATCAACGCGATCAGCGGCGAGATCACGAGCACCAAGCCCGGGCGCACCAACGCCGGCAGTTGGTAGCAGAGCGACTTGCCGCCGCCGGTCGGCAGCAACGCGAGGATGTCTTCGCCCGCAAGCGAGGCCTCGACGATCTCGCGCTGGAGCGGCCGAAAGGAATCGTAGCCGAAGTGATGCTTCAGCGCGTCGTCGAGGGTGGGGGAATCCATCGCGGGCTCCTTTCGAGGTCGCCTCACCGGACCTATCCCTCGATCGGCCGTTTCGACAAGCCCGACCTGCGACGAACGTCCCTGCATGGAAACGAGGCGCCCGCTAGGATGGGTGGATGATTTCCGTGGCCCGCCGCCCACTCGGGGACTACACCGTCGACGGTCGTCGGTTGGCCATCCTGTGCCTGTGCGCGGTGCTCCTCGGCGCCGTCGGCGCATTCGTCGCGAAACTGCTGCTCCTGGCGATCGGCGCGATCACGCATGCGGTCTACGAAGGCATCTGGAATCCGACCCTCGGGCAACCCGATCCACACCATTGGGGCCCGATCTCGATCCTGATCCCGGTCGTCGGCGGCGTGCTCGTCGGTCTGATCGCACGCTACGCGACGAGCAAGATCCGCGGACATGGCATCCCCGAGGCGATCCAATCGATCCTGGAAGGCGATAGCATCGTCCAAGCCCGGGTCGCGTTCTGGAAGCCGATCGCATCCGCGATCACGATCGGTACGGGCAGCCCGTTCGGCGCCGAAGGCCCGATCATCATGACTGGCGGAGCGCTCGGCTCGCTCTTCGCGCAATTCATCCGCCTCTCGTCGTTGGAGCGCCGGACGTTGTTGGTCGCGGGCGCTGCGGCGGGAATGTCGGCGACCTTCGGCGCGCCCATCGCATCGGTCTTGATCGCGGTCGAACTGTTACTGTTCGAATGGCGCCCGCGCAGCTTCGTACCGGTCGCGATCGCGGCTGTTGTCGCCGACGTTCTCCGCGCGTGGTTGATCGGCCCGGCGCCACCGTTCGCGGTGGCCGTGCCGACGACGCTTGCGCCCACGGAACTCGGCTGGGCACTCCTGATCGGCATCGCGGGCGGCGCGATCTCGTTGCTGATGACGAAGCTCGTCTATTTCACCGAAGATCTGTACGAGAAGCTTCCGGTCCATTGGATGTGGTGGCCGGCGATCGGCGGCATCATCGTGGGAATCGGCGGATGGTTCGTCCCGCAAGCGCTCGGCGTCGGCTACCCCACGATCGACGGCATGCTCAATGGAAATCTTGCGATCGCCGTCGTCGCGGGCATCATCACGGTCAAGATCGGCATATGGATCGTCTCGCTCAGTTCGGGAACGTCGGGCGGCGTGCTCGCACCGTTGCTGATGATCGGTGCCGCCATGGGAACGCTGATCGGGACGGCCGTTCCCGGTCATCACGCGCCGGCCTGGGCGCTCGTCGGCATGGCCGCAGTCATGGGCGGTACGATGCGCGCGCCGTTCATGGGCACGCTCTTCGCGCTCGAGACGACGCGAGCGTGGGGGCTCGCGCCGGAGGTCTTCGTCGGCTGCATCGCCGCGACCGCATTCACGGTGGTGTTCGTGCCGCGCTCGATCCTCACCGAGAAGCTCGCACGGCGCGGGATGCACGTCGCCCGCGAGTACGCCGTCGATCCGCTCGAGTTCGTCGCCGTCGGAGATCTGATGGCGTCCTCGAACTCCGCGCTCTCACTCGAGGGGGCGTTGCACCCCGAGGATCGCGTGCGAGAAGCCGCCGACCGCCTCGCCCACGCCGATGCGACGGCCCTCGCCGTCGTCGACGATGCGGGCATCGCGGTCGGCTCGTTCGGCGCACCGGAACTCCTGGCCGCCTACCGGCACGGATCGAAAGGCGAGCGCCGGCGCTGGCGCGTGCGCCGGTTCCGCAAGATGTGGAAGCGGGCGCACTAAGGAATCTCGACCCGCTAGTCGTCCGTTCCGGGGGCGGCGATGGGTGGGAAGTGCGCGGCGATGTCGCCCGCGAGCACGAGTTGCGGGATCTGCGCGAACGTCCACCCTCCTTGCGCGCGGCGCGTGAACACGAAGACCATGTCGAAGCGCGGACCCGGCCATACTTTCGGGACGCCCAAGTGCGCGAGGCCGAGTTCTTGCGCGATCAGCGGGATGTGCTGATGCTGCCAGGCCGTCAGAGTGACGCCCGGCGTCGCGAGCAAGGTCGCGGCCAGCTTCGCTTCCTGTCCGTAGAGACAGCTCGTCGTCACGCTCGTTCCGAGTCGTTGCGCGAGCGGCGTCACCGTCTGCGTCGGCCGAAGACTCTCATTCAACTGGCTCGGCGGCGACGCGAAGATCGCGCCCGGGCGGCTCAGTCCGGCGCGGATCGGCCCGACTGCCGGTGCGAACAGTTCGACCAGCGCCCCGGCGCGGTTCCAGCCGTCGACCGTCAACGCGTGGAAGTCGCGCACCCCTTGAGCGGTGATGCCGTACGGCATGGCGGATCCGATCGGCTTCTCCGCGTGACGGATCACCATGATGCGCTGGACGATCGGGCCTGCGGCCTCGGCGCGCGCAACGGACCCGGCAACGGCCAGCCCGGCCGCGCCGCCGATCAAGAGTTCTCTGCGGTTCATCGCGCAAATGTTACCGGAGGGGCGCTCGGTTCCTGTTTCGCTCGGATCTGGGTAGAACGCCGTATGTACGAAATCGTCGTCGAGCATACCGCATTCGGCTTCAAAGGATACTGTCCGGACCTCCCGGGCTGTGTCGTGGAAGGCACGTCTAAAGAAGACGTACTCGAACGGATGTACCTGGCGATACCGGGACACATCGAGCGCGCGCGCGCCGAGGGTTACGAACTGCCCTCGGAATAGCTCGCCCCTTTTGCCGAGTTCCTCCACGAACGAAACACCCTTGCCCGCCGGCGCGTACGGAGAGCATGAAGATGTCGCTTTTCGCAGCCGCCCTGCTCGCTGCGGCCGTTCCCGCGTTTGCCCAAGCCACTCCGGCGGTCGACGCCCAGTCGGCCGGCGTGCTGGATGCAGTCCGCACCGCGATGGTCCATCGCCCGCTGGCATCGCTCACCTCCCTGCATTTGACCGGCACGCAGACCAGCGCCGGTCTTCCGGCCGCGTTTCAAGAGTGGGACGACGTGAAGGGCCTGCGATTCGCGCAGGCCTCCGTCGGCGGGCCGCTCACCGGCACCACCGGCTGGGACGGAAGCGTGAACTGGAGCCAGGACGGCACCGGTCTCGTGCACCGCGACGCGGGCGCAAGTGCGCGCGTCCAAGCGATCGATCAAGCCTACCTGGACAACCTCGGCTTCCTCCAACCGAACGCGGCCGGCGCAACCGTGACCTACGGGGGAACGAAGACCGCCGGCGCGAGCACCTACGATATCCTCAAGGTCACGCCGCACGGCGGATCCGAGGCCGACCTGTGGGTCGACACCACGACTCACCTGATCGCCAAAGAGACCGGCAAGGTCGGCATCGTCGATTTCACGGTCGCCTTCTCGGACTATCGCACGAGCCACGGCGTGACGTTGCCGTTCGCGCAGACCGTGACGATCTCGACCGGGAACACGCAGTCGCAGACCCTCACGAGCGTCGAGGTAAATACCGACGTTCGCGCGCGGACGAAAGAGCCGGCTTCGACCAACCGCGACGCGTCGATCGCCGGGAAGACGACGACCGTCCCGATCCAGATCATCAACAATCATATCTACGTCCAAGGCCGCGTCAACGGCAGGGGCCCGTTCACGTTCATCCTCGACACGGGCGGTGCGTTCATCATCAGCCCGGAACTGGCGGCGGCGCTCAAGACCGGCTCGTCCGGCGGCGTGCAGATCGGCGGCGTCGGCGACACCACCGAAGCGGCCGGCTTCACCCACATCGATCTTCTGCAGTTCGGCGCGGCCAGCGTGAAAGACCAGTACGCCTTGGTGCTGCCGATCGACAAGGGCTTCGGCGTCGCCGAAGGCCTGCACATCGACGGCATGATCGGCTACGAGTTCGTAGCGCGCTTCCTCACCACCATCGACTACGCGCGGCAGACGATGACGCTCGCGCCGCTCGGTCCGAAACCGGCCGTCGTCGCCGGGGCGACCGCGATCCCGTTCTTCTTCAACGGGACGATTCCGAACGTGCCGATCGTGATCGACGGCATCCCGGCCAACGGCGAGTTCGATACCGGCTCGCGCGGTTCGCTCACGCTCACCTCGCCGTTCGTCGGCGCGCATCCGCACCTCGCGAGCAAAATCGAGACCGGCGACGGGGTCGCCGGCTTCGGTATCGGCGGACCGTCGCTCGCCAAGCTCGGTCGTCTCGACTCGCTGCAGATCGGGCCGTTCGTGCTAGCGAAGCCGATCGTGGCCTTCGGCACGCAGTCGCAGGGCGCGTTCGCCGATCCGCTCGGCGGGCAGAACGTCGGCGGAGACGTGTGGAAGCGTTTCACCGTCACGTTCGACTACCCGCACTACCGCCTGTTGCTCGCGCCCAACGCGACCATCGCAAGCGCCTTCAACTACGACCGCTCGGGACTCTTCGTGATCGACAAGGCCGGCGCACATGTCGTGCTCGGCGTACGCGATGGAACCGCCGGGGCGATCGCGGGCCTTGCGAAGGGCGACACGATCTTGAGCGTCGACGGCGCTCCCGCCGCCGGCCTCTCGCTCGCGCAGCTCCGTACGGCGTTCTCGGGACCGGCCGGCACCGCGATCAAGCTCCACGTCAAGAACGCGACCGGCGAACGCGACGTGGTGCTCACGCTCAAGGACTACGTCTAGCGAGAGCCCGCGGGTATTGCGGACATTCGGTCTCGACGAGGAACCAAACGAGCCCCCGATAACGTTGGGGTAGCAACGCACTCGCCCTCGGAGGATCCATGATTCGCTCGCGCTTTACCGCGTTGGTCACCGCTCTGGCCCTGATCGCCGCCCTTGGAGCATCCCTCGTCGCGCCGGCCCATGCCGAGGACATCAAGGTCTACAACCGCACGCAGACGCCCGTCTGGATCACGCTCTACGCCGACGTCAACGCCTTCGGCTGGGCGATCGTCGAAGCATGCAGGCCGCACATGGTCTATTTCGGCGGATCGTTCACGTGTCACCGTCAAACCATCTATAAGAACGGCCCCTGGAAGCTACGCTACGAAGTCACCGCCAACGGTCGGATGAACGACGAGTCGACCCCGTTCTGGTTCGACGGCCGGCAGAGGCAGTTCAGTAACGACGGCAACGATAACTTCTACGTCTGCTCGGATTCCCGGGGCTACTTCTGGACGTACAAGAGCGACTGCGGACGGATGTAGATGCGTTTTCGCCTAAGCCTGGTTGAGCCTCCAGATCGCGCCGTTGAGGACCGCCGCAAACGTCACCCACAGGAGCAGTGGCAGTAAGAGCGCGCCGGCCAACGGATCGACCGCGAAAGCCGTCGCGACGGTGCCGACCACCGCGATCCACTGCACCACGATTTCCAGGAAGCTCCAGCCGATGCGTCTCGCGCCGAAGAACAGCGGGGTCCACAGCGCGTTCAGCACGAGTTGCGCGCAGAACCAAGCGAACGCCATGGACGACACGGGCAGTTCGATCCACAAGCGCCAGGCGGCGATGCCCATCAGCAGATAGAGTCCCGTCCAGACCGGTCCGAAGACCGAATTCGGAGGTTGAAACGACGGCTTTCGCAGGCCGGCGTACCACGTCGGTATAGCCTTGATCGTGAAGACGGCTCCGATGGCCCCGGTGAGTTGGCAGACGACGATCGAGACGACCAGTGCGAACCATTGCATGCTTGCTCCTATTCCCGGAATGCACCCGCCTCTATCGCAAAGGCGTCGAACGGGATTGCGGTGCGGTCTGTAGTACGTAAAACTCATGAATCTCAACACGGTTACCGAGGTGAAGCGCCCGCAGTCTGCAGAGGAGATTCGGCACTGGCGGGACGGTTATGCGTGGCTTGCCGGTGGGACGTGGCTCTTCTCCGAGCCGCAGATCCAGACCGATACGCTGATCG
>JBEPVY010000105.1:0-7680 GCA_041690835.1 Vulcanimicrobiota bacterium
GAAGCATGTTTGTTACCCTCGAAGGGATTGAAGGAAGCGGCAAGAGCACCCTGCTTGCGGGCATGCTGGGACGCATGCGCGAGCAGGGGCTGGACGTGCTTTCCACGCGGGAACCGGGCGGGACGCCGGTCGGTGACGCTATCCGCGAGGTGGTCCTGCGCCCGGGGCTTCACGTCGAGCCGCTCACCGAGGCACTGCTGATGAATGCGTCCCGCGCCGCCCTGGTCAGCGATGTCATCCGGCCCGCGCTGGCGGCGGGACGATTCGTGCTCTGCGACCGCTACTACGACTCGAGCCTTGCCTATCAGGGCTACGGCCGCGGGCTGGACCTGGCGATGCTTCGCGGGATGTGTGCGGCCGCGACCGGAGGCCTGGACCCCGACCTGACGTTGGTCCTGGACGTTTCGCCGGAGGTCTCGCGCGAGCGCGTCGAGAGCCGCCCGGGCGCGAACGACCGGCTCGACAACGAGACGTTCGCGTTTTTCACTCGCGCGCGCCAAGGTTTTCTCGAACTCGCGATGCGCGAACCGCGGATGCACGTGCTGGACGCGACCCGCCCGGTCGACGCATTGGTCGACGAAGCGATGGCGCTGTTCGCCAAAGCGCGGGCCGCGTGAGCGAACTGAAGTTCGACGTGGTCGGCGCCGAAGGGCCGCGGGCGTTCTTCGCGCGCATCACCAAAGCCACGATCGCCCACGGCTATCTCTTCACCGGTCCGGCCGGCGTCGGAAAGAAGACCTTCGCGCGCCGGCTTGCCCAATCGTTGATGTGCGAGGCGCCCCACCAGACCGTGCTCGGCTACTGCGGCATCTGCGGCGCGTGTAAGCTCTTCCAGGCCGGCACGGATACGCGCCACCCGGATTTCATCGAGAACATCGGCGCCCTCAAGATCGGCAAGCGCGACGAGGCGATGGGCTTCTACGAGGGCGAGGAGTTGAACTCACGCGACATCGTGCGCCAGCTCTCGCTCGAGTCCTACAGCGGCGGGATGCGCGTGCTGTTGCTCGGCGACGTCGAGTTCGCCTCGGTCGAAGCCGCCAACGCGTTGCTCAAGTTCTTCGAAGAACCACCCGACGACGTCGTCTTGCTGCTCACCTCGGATTCGCCCGGGCGCTTGATCACGACCATCCGCTCGCGCTTGGTCGACGTGCATTTTCCACGCCTCTCGAACGCGGAGGTGCGCGACGTGCTCGGTCGGCTCGGCCAGGACGCCGCGCAGGCCGAACTCGGTGCATCCCTCGGTCAAGGCAGCGTGACGCGCGCGCTGGCCGCACTCGGGGGCGACGAAGACACGCTGCGCTCGCAGGTCGCCGCCTGGTTCCTCAAAGTCGTCGCGGGTGGAACGCCCGAGGAGACCTGGGCGACGCGCGATACGCTCGACGACGGTCTGGAAGTGGTCAAGACGCTGGCGCGCGATTGGATCTCGATCGGCGCGGCCGGCGCGAACGCGCCGTTGGTCGCGCCCGACTACGGCAGCGACCTCAAGGGTCTGCGCGCACTCGAGGCACGCGACGCGATCGTCCTCCTCGGCAAGATCGACGACGCACAGCGCCTCGCGCGGACGAACGTCAGCCCCGCCATGGTCGGCGAGATCGTCCGCATGGCGCTCACGAACAAGGGTCGCGGCTAGGCGATATCGTCGTACTGTTCGGCGAACGGGAATGCCAAGTACGACAGGAGCAACGCATAGATCGCGGCGGCGATCAGTTGGACGGCGATGCTCGGGAGCCCGACGTAGAGCGGGCCGAGGAAGAGCGGAACGAAGAGCGTGCAGACGACGAAGACGACGGCCAGTAGCGCGGTCGCCCAGGGGTGTGCGATGGCGGCGCGATACGAAGCCTGGATCGCGTAGCCGGCCTGCTGGCCGCCGATGGCCGCGGCCGGTATGGTGTAGATCAGCAAGAATGCGACCAGCAGTTGCAAGAGGATCGAGGCGCCGCCGAGGTAGGCGCCGAGCTGCGCGGCGACGTTCAACAGAAACGTGAAGCCGACCGCGGCGAGCGCGATGCCGCCGAGTTTACCCTTCGTCTCCCGCCAGGCGGCGTCGAACGAACCGTCGTAGCCGCGCCAGATGTTGTGCGCCTGGATGACGGCGGCGGCGAAGGCGATCAGCCAGACGATCTGCCCGATGAACGTGTAAAGCCCCGCCCCGACGCCGCCGACGGGGTCGGTCATCAGTTGGCCGAGCTGGTTCAAGAGCACGGAGACGACGGCTGCCAAGAGCGGAGCGACCATGATCGAGAGATGCCGGAAGAGCAGCGGAATCGCCTGAAGATAGACCGCCGGATTCAGGCGATTCCCGTTGCGCATCGTCGGTCTAGCCGCGCGAGCCGTCGAGCGCGTGGTGACACGAACAGTCGGCGTCGACGTCGATGGCTTCGATGATCTTGCCGATCGCGTCCTTGACGCGGTCGTTGTTCTTCTTGAAGACCTCCATCACGGCGTGATGCGAGACCGGCTCGGTGCCGGGCAGACCGACGTCGTAGTCCGTGATCAGCGAGATGTTGACGAAGCATATCTCGAGCTCGCGCGCCAAATAGCACTCCGGATACTGGGTCATGTTGATGACTTCCCAGCCCTGGCTCTGGAACCACTTGGACTCCGAGCGCGTCGAGAAGCGCGGCCCTTGGATGACGACGACCGTGCCGGTGTCGTGTGTATCGATGCCGAGCGAACGGAGCGCCTTCGAGGCGATCGGGCGCAGCGTCGGGCAATACGGGTCGGCAAACGAGACGTGCGTCGTGATCGGGCCGTCGAAGAACGTGTCGTGGCGGCCGGTGGTGCGATCGACCACTTGGTCGCAGACGACCATCGATCCCGGAGCGACCTCTTTTTTGAGCGAGCCGCAGGCGTTCGGGGCGATGATGTGCTTGACGCCCAGCATCTTCATCGCATACAGGTTCGCCCGATAGTTGATGGCCTGGGGCGGGAAGCGGTGGTCTTTGCCGTGGCGCGGCAGAAACGCCACGCGCTTGCCGGCGATCTCACCGAGGGCGACTTTGTCGCTCGGCGCTCCGTACGGCGTCTCGATCCATACTTCGCGAGCGTTCTCGATCAGCGAATAGAATCCCGAACCGCCAAAAACGCCGATATCGGCGCGTTCCGTCGTCTCCATAATCTCCTCGTGCGTGTGGGTAGCGGGGCTAGCTTCGAGGTGCGGGACGGGTACCCTCGAACCCTTGCGCGGATGCTTCGTCGTCTCGGCGTTCTCGCGATACTGATGCTCGCCGCCTGTAGCCGCCAGGCGGGCGAGCCCACGAGCGGCGCGCGCCACGCCTGGACCGAGCCGCACGTCTTGCGGATGGTCGACATCAGCGACCCGGACCGCCTCAACCCGTATCTCTCGGGCATGGACCTGGTCTACGACCTGACCTCGCTCTGCTATTCCTATCTCATCATCGCGGACGATCACGGCAAGCTGATCGGCGATCTTGCGACCGAGGTCCCGAGCCGCGCGAACGGGGGCATCTCGGCAGACGGGAAGACCTACACCTATCACCTGCGCCACGGCGTGCTCTGGCACGACGGCGTGGGCTTCAGTTCGCGCGATGTGGTCGCATCCTGGAAAGCGGTCGTGGATCCGACGCACAACACCCTGCATCGCGAGGGTTTCGACCGCATCGTCTCGATCGCGACGCCCGACGATTACACGGCGGTCGTCCATCTCAAGCATCGCTATCCGCCGTTCATCACGCAGTTCTTCGCGCCATTGCAAGAGGGCGGTAAGCCGGTCTTACCGGCGCATATCCTGGCCGAACAGACCGACTTCAACACCGGCTCGCTGGTCTCGCATCCGGTCGGCACGGGACCGTTCAAGTTCGTCCGCTGGGATCGCGGCAGCAAGATCGTCTACGAACGGTTCGACAAGTACTTCAAGGGCCGGCCGAAGCTCGACCGGATCGAGCTGAGCATCATCCCCGACGACAACACCGAACTCAACGAGGTCGAACTCCATCACCAGGATCTGGTCGTCTCGGTTCCGGGGGCGCTCTATGCGCGTTACCGGGCGCTCCCTGACGTCCGCGTCGAGCTCGAACCCTGGAACGCGCAGGCGATCTTGGCCTTCAACGCGAGCCGTCCGGGAATGCACGACGTCGTCGTACGTCGCGCGATCGCGAACGCGATCGACTACGGGACCATGATCGCGAAGATCAGCCACGGCTCGGGTGAGGCCGCGTACAACAGCCTTCCGCCGACCGCGCTCGGGTACGAAAAACTCCCGCCACATGCCTACGATCCGGCGGCCGCGCGGCGCGCGCTCGATGTCGCCGGCTGGAAGGCGGGAGCGGACGGCGTGCGCGTCAAGAACGGCACGCGACTGGCGTTCACGATCGTGACCACGACGGGCGCGACCGGGGAGCGCCTGATCGCGCTCGAGCTTCAGCAGGACTTGCGAGCGATCGGGATAGCGCTTGGGATCAAGTCCTATTCCTACAGCCAGGTGTTCGCCTACGACGGCCCGATCTACAGCGGGAACTACGATATCGCGACGTACTCGACCAGCATCGCCTGGGATCCGGACGTCGCGTTCTACCTCGGCTGCGAACAATGGTATCCCAAGGGCGAGAATATCTTCCGCTACTGCGACCGGGACCTCGACCGGGCGGAAGCGGCGGGTCTGGCGACCGACGACCCGGCCGGACGTGCGACCGCCTATCGCGAAGCCAGCAAGATCATCTGGGACACGTTTCCATATCTCCCGCTCTACGAACTGCGACGCGTGACGGTGCGTTCGCCGGACCTCAAGAACTTCAGCGTCAACCCGTCTGCGACGCCGTTTTGGAGTGCATGGCAATGGGACATCTAGGCAGAGTCGCGGCCGCGTTCGTGTTGATCGCGACCATCGGGGCAAGCGCACCCGCGCCGGATCCGGTGATGGTCGAGATCGGCATCAACGCCGGCTACGACGCGCAGTGCAACGCCCTGATCGCGGCCGATGCGGATGCATGGGCCAAGACGCTCGCGCCCGGCTTCGTCCCGACCATGCCGGACGGCAAGACCGGGGATGCCAAGACCGCGCGCGACGGCGTCGTCGCTCTGCTCGCATCCGTCAAGATCGACAAGTGCCGGATCCTCCCGGAGTCGATCCATATCGACGGAACGGATGCGGTCGCGGTCGTCGCCGTCACCATGAGCGGCACGCAGACCGGCGGCAAGTCGATCGGGATCGAGCAGCACGCGGTCGACCGCTGGACCCCCGCAGGCGACGGCTGGCTACAGAAGAGCTCGACCGTCTCAGAACAGACGGTCTACGTCGACGGGAAGATCTCTCAACACACCACTGCAAAGGGACGCTAGTGAAACGACTTCTCGGCTCGGCCGCCATCATCGCCCTCTCGGGCCTCGTCCTCTCGTCCGCATTCGCGCCGGCGCGCGCGGACGATACCCTGGATCCGCAGATCAAAGCCGTCTACGACGCCAAATGTACCGCCCTCAAGAACGCCGACTTCGATGCGTTCGCGAAGACGATGTCCACCGACTACGTCACGACCGATCCGGACGGGAAGAAGCAGAGCCGCGACGAGTACGTCGCAACCGTGAAGGCGGCCCTCGACGGACTCGATATCACCTCGTGCCACTTCACGCTCGTCAAGAGCGTCATGTCGGGCAATGCCGCGACCGTTTCGATGGTCACGACGTTCGACGGCAGCGCGCAAGGCGCGCCGCTCAACGTGATGGTACGCGCGACCGATACGTTCGAAAAGACCGGCGAGGGCTGGCTCGAGAACGGCGCGACGGTCGCCGAGCAGACCGTCACGGTCGGCGGCAAGGTCTACCAGCACATCGGTACGCCGGCGACCCCGGCTCCCTAGCTACTTGTTGAAGTCGCTCGGCTTGAGGCTTTCGAGGAACTGACGGAACTTGTCCATGTCGCCCTCGTCGGAGACGCGCTTGTCGCCCGAGGCCTCTTCCAGCACGATCTTGTCGCTCACGTAGATCGGCGTCTGCGTACGCAGTGCGAGGGCGATCCCATCCGAAGGGCGCGCGTCGATCTCTTCCATCCGATCGGCGATGCGTACGATCAGTTTCGCGAAGAACGTGGACTCGCGGATATCGTGGATGACGACCTGCTCGAGCTTGCCGCCGAGCGAGTCGATCATGCTGCGCATCAGGTCATGCGAGAGCGGTCGCGGCACCGGGGCGCCTTCGAGCGCGAGTGCGATCGCGGTCGCCTCGAACGGTCCGATCAGGATCGGCAGGTAGTGGGACCCGTCGAGGTCCTTCAGAATCACGACCGGGTCGTGCGTTAGCAGGTCGATGCCGAGTTTGTCGACCTTCATCTGGCGCATCACCGTCTATCCTACGCCGCAGCGGGTTTTTCTTGCCGGCAACCGAAAACGGCCCGCCGACCATGGCTCTATCTTGCGGTATCGTCGGTTTGCCGAACGTCGGCAAATCCACCATCTTCAACGCCCTGACGCGCTCGGCGCAGGCACTGGCTGCCAACTACCCGTTTGCGACCATCGAACCGAACGTGGGCGAGGTCGCCGTCCCGGACGAGCGCTTGCCCGTTCTGCAGAAGATCGTCTCGGGCAAGAAGATCGTTCCGACCACCGTCCGGTTCGTCGACATCGCCGGGCTCGTCCGCGGCGCCAGCTCCGGCCAGGGGCTCGGCAACGCGTTCTTGAGCCATATCCGCGAGACCGACGCGATCGCGATGGTCGTCCGCTGCTTCGAAGACGAGAACGTCACCCACGTCGAGGGCGGCCCGGACCCCAAGCGCGACATCGAGATCATCGCGATCGAGCTGGCCCTCGCCGACCTCTCGAGCCTCCAGAAGCGCGTCGACAAACTCGAACGCGAAGCCAGGGTCAACCCGAAACTCAAGCCCAAGATCGACGCCGCCAAGAACCTCGTCACCGCCCTAGAAGCCGGCACCCCGGCCCGCTCGTTCAAAGCCGACTCCCTAGAGCGCGAGGTCGCCAACGAATCGTTCCTGCTGACCGCCAAGCCCCTACTCTACGTCGCCAACGTCGACGAAGCCCAGATCGGTCACCCCGGCCCCCTCGTCGATCAGGTCAAGGAGGTCGCCAAACTCGAGGGTAGCCCGGTCGTCGTCCTCTCCGGCAAGATCGAATCCGAACTCGCCGGCCTCACCGAAGAAGAAGCCCGCGACTTCTGCCACGAGCTCGGCATCGCCCGAAGCGGCCTAGACGAGCTAGCCCTGACCGCCTACGACCTCCTCGGCCTGATGACATACCTGACCGCCGGCGAGATCGAAGTCCGCGCCTGGACGATCGAAAAGGGCAGCCGGGCGCCCCAAGCCGCCGGCAAGATCCACAGCGACATCGAGCGCGGCTTCATCCGCGCCGAGATCGTCAGCTACGACGACTACGTCAAATACCAGACCATGGAAGCCCTACGAGCCGCCGGCCGCCTCCGCTCCGAGGGCAAAGAGTACGTCATGCAAGAAGGCGACGTCGTAAACTTCCGCTTCAACGTCTAAAGCGCCAAGCGCCCTCTCGACCCCGGCTTCGCCTACGCTCGGCCTGCCAACGAAAAAGACGGCAATGAGGATGAACCCCGCGTAGGTCCAGGGCGAGCGCCCGCCTGTGGACTTGCGGTGTTTGGGTCGGGGTGTGCGTCCTTGGGCGGCGTTCTGATTTTTTCGCAATCGCCATGGATGGCGACTTCCTTTGGCCGTTGCGAAAAAACTGACGAGTAGGAGCGACCCTGGAT
>JBEPVY010000106.1:0-7664 GCA_041690835.1 Vulcanimicrobiota bacterium
GTCGGGATATGCGCGAAGTTGTAGTAGGGCGGCGGCGAGGACGTCATCCATTCGAGCGTCCGTCCGCGCCACGGGTTCGAGCCGGCCTTCTTTCCATGGCGCAAGCTCCACAGGGCGTTCGCGAAGAACAGGATGAGCGCGAACGTCATCAGGAACGATGCGATCGATTCGAACTGGTTGATGCTCTGGAACTGTGGGTCGTAGGTCGCGACGCGCCGCGGCATCCCCATGATCCCAAGCCAGTGCATCGGCAAGAACGTCCCGTTCGAGCCGATCAGGAAGAGCCAGAACGTCCACTTGCCCAGGCGCTCGTTCATCAGCCGGCCGATCATCTTCGGATACCAATAGAAGAGCCCGGCCAGGATTCCCATCATGCTCCCGCCGACCAGCACGTAGTGCAGATGCGCCACGATGAAGTACGTCCCGTGCGCGTGCAGATCGAACGGCACCGCCGCCAGGAACACGCCCGTGATGCCGCCGAGCGTGAACGTCGCAAGAAAGCCGACCGCGAAGAGCATCGCGGTCGTGAAGACGATCTTGCCTTCGAAGAGGGTCGCGATCCACGAGAAGATCTTGATGCCGGTCGGGATCGCGATGACCATCGTCAGGATCATGAACGGCAACTGCAAGAACGGCGCCATCCCCGACGTGAACATATGATGGGCCCAGACCATGAACGAGAGCACCGCGATCGCGACCGACGAGAACGCGATCATCCGGTAGCCGAAGATCGTCCGGCGGGCGAACGTCGGGATCACTTCGGAGATGATCCCGAAGGCCGGTAGGATCGTGATGTAGACCGCCGGATGCGAATAGAACCAGAACATATGCTGCCACAGGATCGGGCTACCGCCCTTGGTCGGATCGAAGAACGGTACCCCGAACTGGCGCTCGATGAAGAGCGCCGCGAGGGCCGCGCCAAGCGCACTGGTCGCGATCATCACCATCGGCGCGGTCGCTAACTGTCCCCACACGAAGAGCGGCATCCGCGTGAGCGTCATACCGGGAGCGCGCATCTTGAAGATCGTCACGATGAAGTTCAGGCCGGTGAGGATCGAACCCATCCCCGCCAAGAACACGGCGGCGCACCAGAGCGACGTGCCAGCGCTTCCCTGGAGCGACATCGGCGGATACTCGACCCAGCCGGCCGAGGGCGCACCGATCAGAAATGTCGCGTAGAGCATCAGACCGGCCGGCGGGAACATCCAGAACGCGACCATGTTCAACCACGGGAAGGCCACGTCGCGCGCGCCGATCTGCAGCGGCATGATCAGGTTCCCGAAGCCACCCGTCAGCATCGGGATGATCACGAACCAGATCATGGTCGATCCGTGGATCGAGAATATCTCATCGAACGTGTCGGTGCCGACCACGCCGCCGTTCGCGTGCATCAGTTGCGCGCGCATCACCTCGGCGAGCAACCCGCCCAGGACCATGAACACCAAGGTCGCGATGATGTACTGGGTCCCGATGATCTTATGATCGATCGAGAAGATGTACTTGCGGACGAAGCCCTGGGGTTCCGGGTGGATGTGACCGGCGATCCCGCCGGCGTGAACGGAAATCGATGCCTCGACGCTCATAAGTTAACGCTAGGCGCGAGGACGTACCGGGTCTATGACCTGGCTCATTGCCCGGTCTAGAGGAGAGCGTCCATCGTCCATTAACAGGTCGCACGAACGCATCACGTAAGGGAGCCAGATGGTCAACCGGACGTTCGTCGGCATAGCATGTGCCGTCGCGTCGATGATCGCGAGCGGATGTTCCGCCCACCAATCCGACCCCTATAGCGGCACGCTCCAGGCGCCCAGCGCCGCCGTGGGCAGCACGACCGGCGGCCGAGTCAGCCAAGTTCTTGTAAGCGAAGGCGACGCCGTCACGAGCGGCCAGCCGCTCGTACGCTTCGACGACGTACGACAGCGCGGCGGTCTCGAGTCGGCGACGGCGAAGGTCGCGGAAGCACGCGCGGCCCTGGCGGATCTGCGCGCGGGCGCGCGTCCCGAAGATCTGGCTCGCGCGGCCGCGCTTGCCCGCCAACAGCGCGCGCAATACGAGATCGCTAGCGCCGGCGCGCCGTATCGGGCCGCCTCCTCCGCCGACCAGGTCGGTCAAGCACGCGCGCATACGCGCGACGCGCTCGCAACCGCCCGAGACGCCCGGATCGAAGCCGAGCGCATGCGCAGTCTCTATTCCACGGGCGACGTATCCGGCGCACAACGCGATGCTGCGGTCGCCGCTGACGAACGCGCGCGCGCGCAAGTCGCCGCTTCGGCCGCCGCGCTACGTGCGGCGCAGGCGCAGTACGGCGACGCGGCCGGCGTGACGCTTCCGAACACCACGGCCGGCGCACTGGCCGGCTACCAAGCCGCGCAAGCGCAGTACGATGCCCTCGCCGCCGGACCGCGTCCCGAGCAGATCCACCAAGCCGAGGCCGCGGTGCGTGCGGCGACCGGAGCGTTCGCGGAGGCCCAAGAGCGTCTCGCCGATGGGATCGTCCGCGCGCCGGCGGCCGGCGTCGTCATGGCGCTCGACCTGCATCCCGGCGACCTCGTCGCTCCGGGCGCATCCGTCGCCACGATCGACGAACGCGCCGATCCATTCGTCCGCATCTACGTTCCCCAATCCGAACTCGGCAAGTTCTCGGTAGGCGCGAAGCTCGCCGTCCACTCCGACGCGCTACCCGGCGCGACGTTCGACGGGATCGTCGAGAACATCGACGCGCGCGCACAGTTCACGCCGCAGAACGTCCAGACGGCAGACGATCGCGCGAGCCTTTCGTTCGGCGTCAAGGTCCGCGTCTCCGATCCGAAACGTCGGCTGCACGGGGGGACGACGGTGGGCGTCTCCGTCCCGTGAGCGCGAGCGTCGCGATAGAGACGCACGATCTCACCAAGACCTACGGGATCAAGACCGTGGTCGATCGGCTCTCGATCGAGATCGCGGCGGGCGAGATCTACGGCTTTCTCGGTCCGAACGGCAGCGGCAAATCGACCACCATCAAGATGTTATGCGGACTCGTCCGTCCTACCGGCGGCACGGCCGCGATCTGCGGCCTGGATATCGCCACCGATGGAGATGCCATTCGGCATACGATCGGCTACATGTCCCAAGCGTTCTCGCTCTACGGGGACCTGACCGTCGAAGAGAACTTGGAGTTCTACGGTCGCGCCTACGGACTCTCCCCGACGAAGCGGCACGATCGCATCGAAGCGCTGATCGCTTTTTCGCAGCTCGGCCCGTTCCGTCGACAACGCACCGATACGCTCTCCGGCGGTTGGAAGCAACGGCTGGCCCTCGCGGCCGCGCTGCTGCACGAACCGCGCGTCGTCTTCCTCGACGAACCGACCGCGGGCATCGACCCGGTCGCACGACGCGATCTGTGGGACCTGCTCTTCCAGTTGAGCCAGACCGGCGTCGCCCTGTTCGTGACGACCCACTACATGGACGAGGCCGAACGCTGCTCGCGCGTCGGCTACATCTACGATGGCGAGCTCATCGCGAACGGCACCCGCAGCGAGTTGAAAGCGCTCCCCGGCGTCACGCCCGCGGGCACGCAACGCTTCAGCGTTCGCACCGACGATCCGGTCGGGCTACTGGGGCAGATGCGGGATAAGCCTTTCGTACGGGACGGCACGATCTTCGGCGACTCGCTCCATCTCCTCGTGACGACCGGCACGACCGCCGCACTCCTCGCGAAGGCTGCCGACGTTCCCATCACCGGCATCGAGCCGATCGAGCCGAGCCTTGAGGACGTTTTCGTCGCCCTCACGCGCGCCAGGATCCACGCATGAACCGGAACGTCGTCGACCTTCGCGGCTACGGCGCGATCCTCTACAAAGAGCTGCTCCACCTGGTACGCGATCGGACCACCCTGGCGCTTGCGATCGCGCTGCCGGTCTTCCAACTCTTGCTCTTCGGGTATGCGATCAACACCAAGGTCGAACACATCGCATCGGCCGTCTTCGACGAAGACCGGGGCGCCGAGTCGATCCGCTTGATCGACGCGCTGCGCGGTTCGCGGATCTTCGCCATCACCGAGAATGTGTCGACGCGCGCGGATCTCATCGGAGCGATCGTCGCCGGGCGTGCTTCCGTGGGCTTCGACATACCACCGACGTTCACCGCAGACGCCCGTGCGGGCCGAACCGCGACCGTTCAGGCGCTCGTCGACGGGTCCGACTCCACGATTGCACAACCCGCCTACGCCGCCGCCGTCGCCGTCGCGTCGTCCCTCTCGCCGCCCGCGGAGCGTTCGATCGTGATGGTTCCGCGCGTCCTGTTCAACCCCGGACTGCGCAGTGCGAACTTCCTGGTCCCCGGCCTGATCGGCGTGATCATGCAGTTGATAACGATGTTCCTGACCTCGCTCTCGATCGTCGGCGAACGCGAACGCGGCACCCTCGATCAGGTCATGGTCACGCCGGTCGGAGCGCTCGGCGTGCTGTTGGGAAAGATCACGCCCTATGCCGCCATCGGCTTCGTCGACATGCTGCTCGTCTTGGCCGCCATGCACTGGATATTCGCGGTACCGATCGCGGGGAGCGTGCCGCTCCTGATCTTGCTGTCGGTCGGATTCTTGATCGCGGCGCTGGGCTTGGGCCTGCTCGTCTCGAGCGTCGCGCGCACGCAGGTCCAAGCGATGCTCGGCGTCTTCGCGCTGACCTTGCCTTCGATTCTGCTCTCGGGCTTCTTCTTCGAACGCTCGCTCATGCCGACGCCCCTGCAGTGGCTCGGGGACGTGATCCCGTTGACCTACTTCCTCGAAATACTACGCGGCATCATCCTTCGAGGCGCCGGGCTTGCGGATCTGTGGGTGCCCGTCGTCGCGATGCTGGTCCTGGGATCCGTCGTCCTGATCGCCGCGAGCATTCGCTTCACGCGTCGGAGCGAAGACTAGGCCGCGTCCTCACTGGTCGTCCGGATCGTTGGAGCCGGCTTCGTCCTTTTCATCTTCGTCCTCGTCGCCTTCCACGTCGACGTCGTCGAGAGGAAGGTCGCCGAGTTCGGGGTCTTCCGGGAACTGCTTTTCGTCGATCTGTGTCATAGTGAAGCCCTTCTACCCCGATCTAACGGCAGCGGAACGATTTCCTAAGCGCCGAAGCTTCGCCCCATGCTCGCGTTGCTCGGCTTGATCTCCGCCATCACGTATTCCGGGCACGGCGTCCTCGTCAGCGGCGAGCGGCCGTTAGCCGCCTACATGCAGACGCACCCGGCGGTGGGCGGCGCGACCCATCTCGACATCTGGGAAGTCGCGGACGGCCGCACCGTGCTCGCCTACGACCTGAACATGACCAAGCTGCTGCATACCATCGTCGTCTCCGACGACCTGCGCGAGTTCCGCCACATCCATCCGACCCTCCACCCGAACGGGCACTTCACGATCGACCTCGCCCCGATGCATGCCGGGCACTATCACGTCTACATCGACGGCGATCCGCACGGCCTCGGCCGCCAGGTCTTCCGCTTCGACATCCCCACCGATCCGAGCCACGCGAAGGCCGCGCGCGTGGCGAACCCGAGCGGTGCGACGGCGCGCGCCGGACCGTATCTCGTCACGCTCGACACGACGACCGTCTCACCCGGTTCGATCGCCACGCTCCGCATCCAGATCCGGAAGAACGGCAAGCCGGCGACCGACCTGCATCCGTATCTCGGTGCGATGGCCCACGGCGTCTTCGTCGGACTCGACGATCTCTCGTACATGCACGGACACGGCATGGACGAGCAGATGCTCGCAGCGGCGACCGCCAACGATTGCGGCGACGCCATGATGGCATCGATGCCATCCCTCGCGGCGAATGCACGCGTTCCGAGCCGGTTCGTCATGCAGGTCCTCGCGCCGCGCGCCCAACGCTACGACTTCTGGCTCCAGTTCACGGGTGGGCACACCCTCTACGCCGTTCCGTTTCTCATCACCGCTCGCTAAGGACGTCGCCATGATCCGCCGCTGCGCCATCGCCCTGCTCGCCGCCGTCACGCTCGTCGGCGCATCCGCTACGCCCGCACCGGTCTCGGTCCTCTACGCCGGCTCGCTCGTCACGCCGATGGAGAATGTCGTCAGACCGGCCTTGCTGGCGCAAGGCATCGCCTTCAACGGAGAGCCCGGCGGCAGCAAGAAGCTCGCCAACTTCATCCGCGACGGCCTCCGCATGCCGGACGTCTTCATCAGCGTCGATCCGGCACTCGTCAAAGGCCTCGGCGATCGGGTCGCGCGCGCGACCACGTTTGCGAATACCACCCTTGGAGTCGGCTGGTCCGATAAGTCGCGCTTCGCCGCGCAGCTCGACGCGACCGACAGCACGCGCGTCCGTTACATCCTCTCGCTTCCCGGCATCAAGATCGGGCGCACCGATCCGCAACTCGATCCGAAGGGCCGATACACGATCGACGCGATGAAGATCGCGGGCGGAGCCGCGATTCTCGGCACCGACGAAAATCCGGGTCAGGTCTTTCCCGAGGAAGATCTCCTCGCACGCATCGACACCGGCGAGATCGACGCGGGCTTCTTCTACAAGACGGAGGCGCTCGCGCGGGGTCTCCACTTCGTCGCTCTCCCCGGCAAGGCCGCGATGGGCGATCGCATCAGTTACACGCTGGCGGTCATGCGCAGCGCACCACACCCGGTCGCGGCCGCCGCCTTCGAACGCTTCATCCTGACCGGGAGCGGGCGAGCTATCCTTCGTAAGGCCGGTCTCAGTTATCGCTGAAAAAGCAGGCCAATCGCGCGTGTAAGCGTATGCTCGCTCCATGCGCAATTTGACGAGGCGGGACTTGCTAATTGGCGGCGCCGCAGCCGCCGCAACCGTGACGGTGCTCTCTACCGAGGGTTGCCACTTCGCCGGGAGCGGCGCGAGCGGCCCCGGTATTCCGGGCGTGCTCGACGCGTATACGCTGACCGCCCAGTACAGCGATCACACGTTCAACGGCAAGGCCATGCACCTGCGTACCTACAACGGTCAGATCCCCGGCCCGACCCTCTACGCATCCCCGGGTCAGCCGTTCAACGTCACGGTCGTCAACAGTTTCCCGGCGAATCCGGCCGCAACGCCGGGCCCGGGCGTCGATCCGATGAACAACCCGCACCATTTCAACACGACCAACCTTCACGTGCACGGCGTGCAGGTCGTACCGCACATCTTCGAACCCGTCGGCACCACCGATCCGGCCGCCATGATGGTCGCGATCGAACCGGGGACCTCGAAGACCTACAACTTCGTCGTGCCCGTCGATCAACCGCCCGGACTTTACTGGTACCACCCGCATCACCACGGCTCGACCGACGTCGAGGTCGGTGGCGGCATGGCCGGCCTGATCATCATCGGCGGCGATATCGACAAGGTTCCCGAGATCGCCGCGGCGCGCGACATCGCGATCGCCGCGCAGTCGCTCTCGGTCAATGTCGACCCCACCAATCCCAGCCTCTACGATCTCGAGTACCTCGCCTATCAACCGCCGACCAGCGGCGGCTATACGCCGCGTTCGAAGTATGAATACGTCCTCTCCAACGGACAGTTGACGAACCTGCTCACGTTCGCGGGTCAGGGCACCCAGGCGTTCACCAACGTCGCGTTCGCGCCGCCGTCGACGAACGTGCAGCCCGGCGAAGTGGTGCGCTTGCGCATCCTGAACGGCCTGAACGAGATGAACCTGCCGCTCGTCCTGCC
>JBEPVY010000107.1:0-7663 GCA_041690835.1 Vulcanimicrobiota bacterium
AGCAAGACGATGGATGCGAGCAGTCGAGGGATGGACATCAAGGCACTCCTATAGCAGTAGTCGAGAGGGTAACGGGCCCGACGCTCGTCAGGTTCCGCGTAGACCGAGAATATCCGCAAGATTCGCTCTTGCGTCGACCGTCACGTCGATCGCGCCGCTCGCGCTGGTGAGCAGTGTCGTCACGCCCGGCCCATGACCGGCGACGAAGCTGCTGCCGTGGACGACGACGCCGACGCTGATCGCGCCGGTCCGATAGATGCGACCGTAGCTGTTGTCGGCGTCGATGATCGCGACGATGTCGCCGAGGCGCAGATCGCGCAAGCCGTATTGCTCCGCCGTCGCATCGTCGAACGTCTGGATGTCGTAGTCGCCGCGCGCGACCGTCGCGCGGCCCAAGCCCGAACCCATCACCGCGGCCGGAATCGTCTTCGCAACCCGTGCCGCGACGCGGCCGTTCGCGACGCTCAGGCCCCATGCATCGAGCAGATCCGGATCCGCATTGAAGACGCGCACGTCACCGGCGTCCTTGAGTTTGAGCCCGAGACCGACGCCCCAGACCTGGATGGTGTCGCCGATGGTCATCTTGCGCATGATCTCGGGGGCGAAATCGATCATCACGTGTTCGACGCCACCGTGCTTGCCGGTCACCCGCCCGGTCGCGCCCTTGGCGTCACCCGACGTGACCACCGCTTCGTTCCCGACGCAGGCCAGGACCGTGAACGAGAGGTTGATCTTGTCGTCCTCGTGCCGAGCGCTCACGCCGGGCTCGACGTGGTCGGCCACGAATGCAAAAGCCGAGTCGCCGACCCGGACGTTGGGCGTGATCCCACCGACGCTGGGGACGATCAGCGCCTCGCCCTCAAAGCTGACGTCGTAGATCCCGGAGTTGAGCAGCGAGGGCGCGATCGCGCCGGTCACGGCCGATATGACGAGTTCGGAACGGTTGGTCTGTAGCGGCACGGGGACTCCTGGGACGAGGCGGGGCGAGAACGGATTCTCGGGGATTCCAGCATCGACCGGCAAACACTTTGACGGACACCGCCGCGAAGGGATCGATATGCGACTTGACCGAGCAGCCGTATTCCTAGGGATTTGTCTCCTGGGCGCAGCCGCATATCCGGCGACCCCTCGGGAGGGCACCGTCGACACGTACTTCGGAGTCACAACTCCCGACCCGTACCGCTGGCTGGAACAGATCACCTCGCCAAGGGTTCGCGACTGGGCGGCGGCGCAGAATCGTTTGGCCGTTGGATCCCTGGACCGCCTCGCTAGCCACAACCGGCTCAGCGCGATGGCAAGGACGTTTTCGAATTTCCCGGGGGATACCGTGCCCAACGGTCCGGGCCAGGTCTACGTCTGGGATCAGCCTCTTCCGGGCGCGCATATGCGGGAACTGGTCGTCGAGGTCGGCAGTAGCCAAAAGCGCTACTCCGGTAGCGCATTCGGCATGGGCGCAAACGCAGCGTTGGTAACTTGGATTCTCTCACCGAACAGAGACGTTGTCGCGTATGGGGTCGAGACATCGGGCGACGGCTGGATACACTGGCACTTCTTAAGGCTCGCGAACGGCCGCCCATTCCCGGACGTGATCACCGGTATCCCGGACTGGGCTCCGACGTCGTGGGCTCGCAATAGCAGCGGCCTGTACTACGGCGGGTATCCGTCCGAGGCGCCCCGCACGTCCGGCGAAGCGGTCGGCCAAGGATACCGTGCGATGTTCCACCGCTTGGGCTCGCGTCAAAGCACCGACACGCTGATCTACCGTCGCGACGATGCGAGCGAACTGCCCTATGCGAGGGAGACGAGCGATGGAACGTACGTCATCGCCGGATCTAATCTCGGGTCGACCGCCGGGAATTCGATATTGGTCCGGGAGACGTCGGCGCCGGACGCTCCGCTCCGAATCGTCTTCCCAAAAGGGGCAGCGACGTATGCATACGTCACCAATCACGGCCCAACCGCATTCTTTCGCACCGACGACCGAGCCTCACGCGGGAAGCTCGTCTCCGTGAATCTGGAGACCCGTTCCGGTATCCGCGACGTCATTCCCGAAACCGGTGCGATTCTTCAAGACGTAACCGTTTCGGGAGAGCGCTTCGTCGCTACGTATCTTCGGGACGGCTACAATGAACTCGCCGTCTTCTCGCGCAACGGGAAGCGCCTTCGAGTCATCCCTTTGCCGGGACGCGGGACTGCGAGTTTCACCGGCCACAGCACGACTTCTCAAGGTACGTACTCGTTCTCGACGTTCAGCGATTGCTGGGATACCTTCGCCTACGATACCGCGACCGGAGCTGGTCACAAGATCAGCGGCTTCAAGCAGATGCTTGCGAGCGGTGACTACGTGACCGACGAACTCTTCGCCCAGTCGACGAACGGGGCTCGCGTTCCCATCTTCGTCACTTATCGGAAGGGTCTGAAGCGCAACGGGGCATCGCCGACGCTTCTGACCGGGTATGGCGGCTTCGGTAGCGTCACGACCCCTCAATGTTTTCCGCTCAGCACGCTCTGGTTGGCCATGGGCGGAGTCTTCGCGTACGCGGACGTACGTGGAGGTGGCGAATACGGAGAGGCCTGGCATCACGATGGAATGCGTGGGAAGAAGCAGCACGTCTTCGATGACTTCGCCGCTGCAGCCAGACTCCTGGTGGCCGACGGCTATGCGTCGCGAAGCACGCTCGGTGCGTATGGTTATTCAGGCGGCGGCGTCATGGTGGGTGTCACCGAAGTCGAACATCCTGAACTGTTCGGAGCCGTCGTCGAAGGAGCCGGGCCTCTCGACGTTCTTCGCGGGTACACGTACGGAAGCGAGTCGGCATGGGCAGGCGAAGTCGGTTCGCCGATCGCAAGCCCCGAACAGTTCCAATGGCTTGCGGCCTACGCGCCGCTCCTAAAGATCGCGCGAGGGACGCGGTACCCGGCGACGTTGATCCTCGCATCGGCGAAGGACGCGACCGTCTCTCCCGCTCATTCGTACAAGTTCGCTGCGGCGCTCCAATACGCACAGGCCGGGGACGAGCCGATCCTTCTGAGAGTACCCCCATCCGGCGGTCATGCCGGAAACACGGCCTTCGGTGACTGGGACGCGGCCGCTTCCGCCACGAGTTTTCTTTGGAGCCATCTAGCGTCGGCTTCCGGCGATCGATGACGGACTCGAGCGCGGGTGGCGCGAAACCTGGCGTATCCCATGCAGATCCGTAAACACTTCCGTTTCGAGGCGGCCCACGTGCTGCCGCACCATCCCGGCAAGTGCGCCCGGATGCATGGCCATTCGTACCGGCTCGAGGTCGCCATCAGCGGCCCGCTCCAGGCGGACGGTCCGGCCCGCGGCATGGTCGAGGACTTCGACACGATCAAGACCGCCGTGCGCGCCTATGTGATCGACGTGCTCGATCACCAGACCCTGAACGACCTGATCGAGAATCCGACCGCCGAGCGGATCGTCCTGTGGATCTGGGATCGGCTGACGCCGCACCTCGAGAACCTCGACGAGATCGTCCTGTGGGAGACCGCCTCCTCGCAGGCCGTCCTCACCCGCGCCGACGTGTCGTGACGCTCCAACTCGCCGAGATCTTCTACAGCGTCCAGGGTGAGGGCACGTGGGCCGGTACTCCCGCCGTCTTCGTGCGCCTGGCCGGCTGCAATCTGGCCTGCGATTTCTGCGACACCGACTACGCCCTCAAGTTCGTCGCGAGCGTCGACGAAGTCGTCGCACGCGTGCGCGTCGAGGGCGGCGAGTGTCCGATGATCATCCTCACCGGCGGCGAGCCGCTCGCGCAGGCGGCGACGCTCGCGTTGATCCAAGCGCTCCGTGCCGACGGACGACGCGTGCACATCGAATCGAACGGGACCATCTTCACCGAGCTGCCGGACGACGTCTGGCTCTGCGTTTCGCCAAAAGAACGCGTCGATGCGCGGATGGCACAGCGCGCGAACGAAGCCAAACTGATCGTCGACGGCCGCGTGCCCGAAGAACATCTTCCGCTCTTCGCGGATCAACCGATCGTGCTGCTCCAGCCGGAAGGCAACAAGCCGAGCAACGTAGCGCTCGCGGTCGCCTACGCGAAAGCCCATCCAAAACGTTTCAAGGTCTCCTTACAGACGCATAAGTACATGGGAGTACGATAGCCTGTGATTCTCATCGTCTGCGCGGTCGCCAAAGAACTGGCGTTCTTGGAGCCGCAACCGCACGTGGAAGTGCTCGTCACCGGGGTCGGCCCGGTCGATGCAGCCGCCAACGTCTCGCGCGCGCTCGCGCAGAGCCCATATGATCTCGTCATCGGCGCCGGCATCGCGGGCGCGTTCGACGGCGGCGCCGCGATCGGCGACGGGGTCGTGGTGACCGACGACGCCTTCGAACTCGATCTCGAGACCGGCGAACCTCTTCTGCTTCCCGATGGATTGCGGACGCACGATCGCGCTTCGTCCGACCTCAC
Source organism: Vulcanimicrobiota bacterium (assembly GCA_041690835.1). Lineage (GTDB taxonomy): Bacteria > Vulcanimicrobiota > Vulcanimicrobiia > Vulcanimicrobiales > Vulcanimicrobiaceae > JALYSX01. Next base: position 4,437 of record JBEPVY010000107.1, read on the forward strand.
GCTCGTCGATAACCTGGTCGAACTAGGTTTTACCGCGCAACGCGGCGTGACGGTAGCGCGCGTGACCGGGACCGAGGCGACCGCGCTACGACTCGCGCAGCACGGCGCCCAGACCGAGAGCATGGAAGGTTTCGCCGTACTACGCGCGGCCGAGATCGCGGGCGTGAAGGCGATCCAGGTGCGCGGGATCTCGAATCGCGTCGGAGATCGCGCCCGGAGCCGGTGGGATTTCAATGCCGGCGTCACCGGTCTGCAGCGCGTACTCGGCGCACTCCTCTCCCTTGCGGTGCCGCGTTGATCCACGCCTACGAACTCGCCTACTCACCCTGTCCGAACGACACGTACATCTTCGCGGCCCTTACCAACGGCCTTCTCCCCGACGCGCCGGTCGTCAAAGTCACCTACGAAGACATCGAAGAACTCAACAACGACGCCGGCCAAGCGCGCTACGCCTTGACCAAGGTCAGCTACGGTGCGATCCCCTACCTGATGGATCGCTATCGCATCCTCCGCTCCGGGGGCGCTCTCGGCCGCGGCTGCGGGCCGTTACTCGTCACGCGACCGGGCGCACCGACGGAGATCGAGGCCTACCGCGATAAGTTGATCGCGATACCGGGCGAACGCACGACCGCGTTCCTGCTGCTCCAGCTCGCGATGGGCATGCGGCCGCACGCGATCCAGATGCGCTTCGACAATATCGTCTCGGCCGTCGCCGATGGCCACGTCGAGGCGGGCCTCATCATCCACGAATCGCGCTTCACCTACGAAGCCGCCGGGCTCGTCTCGGTCGCCGACATGGGCGATTGGTGGGAAAAGGCATCCGGCATGCCGATCCCGCTCGGCGCCATCCTGGTCCGCGACGACGTCGGCGACGCCGGCGCGCGCACCCTCAACGACGCGATCCGACGAAGCCTGGCCTTCTCGCGCAATGACGAGGCCGCGATCATGCCGTTCGTGCGCGAGCACGCCTTCGAGATGGACGACGAGGTGATGCGCAAGCACATCGGCCTCTACGTCAACGAGTATACCGACGATCTGGGTGACGCCGGCATCGCCGCCGTCAGCGAGCTCTTCGATCGCGCCCGCGCCGCCAAGATCATCCCCGAAGACTCCCTCGCACGCTTCGTATCGGAGTAACCGTGCTGCGTTTCATCGCCGTCATCGCCGCCCTCCTCGCGTTCGGCGGCACCGCTGCCGCCGGCACGCTTCCTCCGGCCAAGATCACGCTCGGCGACGAAGTCTTCCTCGCGTCGAGTTGGAAACAGCTCCACGGACGCTGCGTCGGAATCATCACGAACCAGACCGGCGTCACCTCACGCCTGGTCAACATCGTCGATGCGATCAAAGCCAACCCGCACATCTGCCTGAAAGCGATCTACTCGCCGGAACACGGCCTGCGCGGCGATCGGCCCGCCGGCGCCTTCGTCTCGTCGTACACCGACGCGCGCACCGGCCTCCCGGTCTACAGCCTCTACGGTTCGCAGAAACACCCGACCGCCGCCATGCTGGCCGGCGTCGACGTCTTGCTCTTCGACATCCAAGACGTCGGCGCGCGCCCGTATACGTTCGTCTCGACGATGGCCTATGCGATGCAGGCCGCCACCCAGTTCCACAAAGAGATCTGGGTGCTCGACCGCCCCAATCCGCTCGGCGGCAAAGCGGTCGAAGGTCCGGTCCTCGATCCGGCCTTCCACTCGTTCATCGGGCTCTATCCGATCGCGATGCGACACGGGATGACCGTCGGCGAACTCGCCAAGATGTTCAACGACGCCTTCGGCATCCACGCCGACCTCCACGTCATCCCGATGCAAAGCTGGCGGCGCGACATGCTCTGGCCCGACACCGGCCTGCAATGGATCCAGAGCAGCCCCAACATCCCCGAGTGGAGCACCACCGTCGTCTACCCGTGCACCGGCCTGATCGACAGCAGCGGCGTCAACGGCGGAATCGGCACCACCAAGCCCTTCAAATACGCCGGCGGCCCGACCATCGACGCCTACGCACTCGCCAAAACCATGAACGCCAGAGATCTCCCCGGCATCTATTTCCGCCCCGCCTACTGGTCCCCGACCAGCGGCTTCTGGACCGGCAAAGACCTCGGCGGAGTAGAGCTCGTCGTCTACGACCCAGCGACCTTCGAGCCGGTAACGACCGCCGTCAACATCCTCACCGCAGTACGAACGCTCTCGCCATCGACCTTGACGCTCACCGACAAAACCGCCCGAGCTATCGACATCGACTGGGGAACGGACACCCTAAGAAAAGGCCTCAAGTCCGGAGCCTCCGCCAACACCATCATCGCCGCCTGGCAACCCGCCCTACAAAAATTCAAAACCCTCCGCGCGAAGTATCTCCTGTACTAAGCCCGCCATCCGCTACAACACCGCCACCAAGACTTTTCTTGGCTGAGGGTTACGTCACACCCGTCTTGAGGGGCGTGTGAAGGGAGGAGCGGAGCCAGGATGGCGGGAGCGACGACGAGGCGAGCAGCTTTTTCGCACGATGCGAAAAAGCGAGCGTCCCCGCAAGGCGGGTGTGACGTAGCCTCGGCCAAGAAAAGACGCCGGCCTCAGCCCTCGCCCTTACGCTCCCGCAAATAGTTGATCTGCCAAAGGTGCATAAACCGCTGCAGCTCTTCCTCGACCTTCGGTTCGAGTTCCAAGAAATGTACTCCATACGCAAACGCGTGCGCGTCGCGATCGTAAAACGGCATCAAGACCTTCGCCTCGATGTGGATCGGCTCGAACCCGGGCGGCGTAACCTTCAGCGTCTCCGGGCGCAACCCGAACGGGGTCTGCTCGTAGACCTCTCGTTCGACGACCATCGCAGCCAGGAACTCGTCCGGAAGCAGAAAGTCGAGCGTCAAGACCGACCCGGCGATCAGATCTTCATCCGTCGCCAGACGCAGTCCGCCGGCGGAGAGATCGTTCGCGACCGCGCGACGGCGCCCGCGGCGCCCCTCGAGCGCATAGAGCACGTCGAATGCGACCGGCATGCGGAATGCCGAGCGCTTCTGGTCCGTTCCGCTGGGCAGCCCCTTGTCGGGCTTCGCGGTCTTCTTCCGGCCGAATAAGAACATCGTCACCGTCGACCTTTGAGGCGAACGGGCGATCCCTCCTGCCAAGGGAACTTCTCGCGAGCATCCCTAACCTCCGAAGCGATGCTCGCAGATCGGCTTGCGGACGCGCTCGGCGCGGACGCCGTCAAAACGGCGCCCGAGGACCTGG
>JBEPVY010000108.1:0-7559 GCA_041690835.1 Vulcanimicrobiota bacterium
GACCGGTCGCGCGCCCCGTCGTCAAAGAACGCACAACATGATCCGAACGCTCGCCCTGCTCGCCGCCGTCACTACCGCCGCCGTCCCGTCGATCGGTCCGGCCGGCGCGACCACGGCCAAGATCGGCGTCTGGACGGTGCACATGACGGTCGTCAACTATAACCTCAAGACCGGCGACTTCAATACGCCGAACCACGTGAGCATGACGCGCATCGGCGGCGATGTGAACGCGGATCGCGCGAACGGCAACATCAAGACCAAGAGCGCCGTGCTGGTCGGGCACGTCGTGCTCCACGACATGTCGGGCTCGCTCTCGCCCGTCCCCGGCGCCGCGCCGGTCGGCTCGCAAGGCCCGTCCACCCTGACGGCCGACGTCGTCCACATCGATCAGACCGCCTTGCGCTACGTCGCGACCGGGAACGTGCACTACGAACAGGGCGACACGGTGATGGACGCGGAGTCCGGCACGCTCGATCAAGCCACGCACACGATGACGCTCGACGGGAACGTCCACATGCTGCAAGGCGGCCGGACGTTGACCGCTCAGCACGTCACCTACGATACGATCACCGGCCTCGGCCAGGCGCATAGCGGCACCGTCCAGATGCCGGCCGGCGCGTTGCCGGGAGCGACCCCGTGAAGCGTGCGCTCGCCGCGATCGCGCTGGTCGCGTTGACGCTTGGCGCCGCGCCATCGATGACTCTCCCGATCGTCCCGGTCGAGCCATCGGTCTCGCTCGGCGACTGGACGGTGCACTTCATCAATATGACATTCGATCGCGAGACGGGTGACTACACCATGCCGGATCCGGTGTATATCACGCGGCCGGGCGGCGACGTACGCGCGGATAGCGCGGTCGGCAACAGCGACGATAAGACGCTCACCTTGACGGGCCATGTGGTCATGCACGACACGCGCAAGAAGAAGGCCACCCTGACGACCGATGAACTCGCGATCGACGGCAACGCTAAGACGTACGTCGCAACCGGCCACGTGCACTACCTGCAAGGCGAAACGAACGCGACCTCGCAGAACGGCAGCCTCGACGATGACTCCAAAGATCTGGTGCTCGACGGCGACGTGAAGATCGTCCGGGGCGCGAGTACGTTGCGCGCCGATCGGGTGCGCTACAACACCGCGACCGGTAGAGGTCACGCGATCGCCAAAGCCGGGACGATCGAGTTCCCGATCGCAAAGGCCTCACCGTCGCCGGGTGCGAGCGCGACTCCGACCCCGACCCCATCGCCCGAGCCGTCCGGCTCGCCCGCGCCGCCCGATGCATGGGTGGTGCACTACACGGTCGCCGACTTCAACGCCAAGAGCGGTGACTTCAGCGTTCCGAATCACGTGACCGTCACCCGGACCGGCGGCGACGTGACCGCCGATCGCGCGAGCGGCAACGGCAAGAAGCATCTTGCGAGCTTCTTCGGCGACGTGGTCGTCCACGATATCAACGGCGCATTCGGTACGCACGCGGGCGCCACGTCGAGCGGACCGACCACGTTGACCACAGACCGGCTCGACATCGACGATGCGGCCAAGCAGTATACCGCGACCGGCAGCGTGCATTACACGCATAACAATACGACCGCCGATGCCGATGCGGGCCTGCTCGACGACAAGGCGCATCTGCTCAAGCTCGACGGCCACGCGGTCGTGGTGCAGCCGCCGAAGTCGATGAAGGCCGATCACATGACCTACGACACGCTGACCGGCGACGTGCATGCGGAGTCGACGCCGAAGGCCGGTGTGGTCATCATCTTCCCGGGCGGTCCGGGGCCGGCGATCGTGCCGGCCAAGACGATCACGATCAAGAACCCGTTCCAGAAGAAGCCGAAAGCCACGCCCACGCCGTCGCCGTAACGCGCATGGAACCGACGCTCTTCGCGCAAGATCCGGAAGGCGACGCCGCCAAGAACGCGCCGCTCGCCGCGCGGATGCGCCCGCGCACGCTCGACGAGTACGTCGGGCAGACCCAGATCGTCGGACCCGGCCGCGCGCTTCGGCGCGCGATCGAGAGCGATACCGTCCCGTCGATGATCCTGTGGGGACCGCCCGGCACCGGCAAGACGACGCTTGCGGAGATCATCGCGCGCACGACCGGCGCGCACTTCACCAAACTCTCGGCCGTCAGCGCGGGCGTCGCGGACCTGCGTAAGGTGGTCGCCGAAGCGCAGGCGCGCAAGCGGATGGGCAAACGGACCGTCCTGTTCATCGACGAGATCCATCGCTTCAACAAGGGCCAACAGGACGCGGTCCTGCCGTACGTCGAGGACGGCACGACCGTCCTGATCGGCGCGACCACGGAGAATCCCTCGTTCGAAGTGAACTCCGCATTGCTCTCGCGCTCGCGCGTGTTCGTGCTGGAAGCGCTGACCGATGACGACATCGGCGCGCTGGTCGACCGCGCGCTCGCGGATCCCGAGCGGGGACTCGGTGCGAAGGGCGTGACGCTGGAGGCCGAAGCGCGCGGGGTCTTGATCGATCTCGCGAACGGCGACGCGCGCGCGGCGCTGAACGCGCTCGAGTTCGCGGCGAGCGTCTCGAAGACGATCGATCGCGCGACCGTGCTCGACGCGATGCAGCGCCGGATGGCGAATTACGACAAGGGCGGCGACAACCACTACGATACGATCTCGGCGTTCATCAAATCGATGCGCGCGAGCGACCCGGACGCCTCGCTCTACTGGCTCGCGCGGATGATCGACGCGGGTGAAGACGCGCTCTTCATCGCGCGCCGAATCGTGATCCTCGCATCCGAAGATATCGGCTTGGCGGATTCGGGCGCGTTGCAGGTGGCGATCGCGGCGCAACAGGCCGTGCATTTTCTCGGCATGCCCGAAGGACACTACCCGCTCGCACATGCCGTGCTCTATCTCGCGACCGCGCCGAAGTCGAATGCGGTCGGACGCGCGTACGGCGCCGCGATGGCCGACGTGCAAGAGACGCGTAACGATCCCGTCCCGCTCCACCTGCGCAACGCCGCGACCGGCCTGATGAAGAACCTCGGCTACGGTCGCGACTATCACTACGCGCACGACGACTACTCGGTCAAGCAGTTCAACCTGCCCGAGAACCTGCGCGGCCACGTCTACTACGAGAAGGATGCGGACGAATGACCGCTAGGGTCTTCGGCCTCGGGTTGGTGCTGGCGTTGCTCTCGGCATGCGGCTCGGACCGACCCGCCGCGGTCGTCGCGTCCGCGTCGCCGCCCCTGGTGTTCTCGACGCCGATCGTCTCGTGTCTTCCGGATGGAATGTCGATGATCCCGAAGCCGTTCCTCCCGACGGCACGCGAGCGGATGGATTACCTGAAGATCTACGAACAGCCGGCCGTCATCGGGTTGAAGCACGTCTTGGAAGCGTATGCGAACGGCAGAGCCGATACGTATGCCCGGAAGCAACTGGTACCGTACGGCGTTGCGATCGCGAAAGATGGGTTCATCGTGCTCTCGATCGAGAAGGGGATCATGGGTGGTAAGACCATGATGCTACGCTTCGGCCGGCACGCGGACAAGATCTTCAACGTATGGGTCTACATCACGTCGGCCGGCGAGCCGTCGCTGCGCGGCTTCGAGGGCGTCGCGTGTAGCGCGGCCGAGCAGAAGTGGATGGCGATGCGATACGCGCCCTTTTTGGCGTTGGGCGACGACCGAACGCTCGTCGGACGGTAGCGTCGGGCGGAAAGGTCGAAGGCGGCCAGAGATACCCTCTGACCGCCTTCGTTCTCGCTGCTGCTTCTCGGAGTCGTGCGATGGAGCGTCGCACACCCGCATCCTAGCCGGGAACTCTTGGACGTGCCTGGGAATCATCACGCATCTTGCAACGGATCTATCTCGATCACGCGGCGACCACGCCGGTCCGCCCCGAGGTGCTGGCAGCGATGCTCCCGCACTTCGCGGAGCGAGGATACAACGCGTCCTCGCTGCACGGCGAAGGGCGCGCCGCGCGCGCGGCGCTGGACGATGCACGCGATACGGTCGCGCGCCTGCTCGGTGCGAAGCGCAAGGAGATCGTCTTCACGGGGAGCGGCTCCGAGGCCGATAACATGGCACTCGCAGGCATCGCGCGTCGTCATGCGGATCGCGGCCGGCATATCGTCTCGACGACCATCGAGCATCACGCGGTGCTCCACGCGCTCGACGCGTTGCGCGACGACGGCTTCGAGATCACGCTGCTGCCGGTCTCTGCGAACGGCGAGGTCTCGCCGGCGGCATTCGCGGCCGCGCTCCGGCCCGACACGATTCTGGCAAGCGTCATGTATGCGAATAACGAGATCGGGACCGTGGCGCCGATCGCGGAACTGGCCGCCATCGCGCGCGGACGCGGCGTGCTCTTCCACACCGACGCGGTCCAGGCACCGGGCTATCTGCCGCTCGGGGTCGGAGCGCTCGGCGTCGACCTGCTCTCGATCTCGGCGCATAAGTTCTATGGCCCCAAGGGAGCCGGCGTGCTCTACGTGCGCGACGGCGTCGCGATCGCGCCGTTCATTCGAGGCGGCAGCCAAGAGTTCGGCCGCCGAGCCGGGACCGAGAACGTGCCGGCCATCGTCGGCTTGGCGTGCGCGCTCGAACTGGCCCTGACCGTTTGGGAGCCGCGAGCCGAAGCGACGGCGGCTCTGCGTGACCGGCTCGAAGCCGCACTGTTGGCCGGGATCCCGGGCCTGCGGGTGAACGGCGCGGGCGCCCCTCGCCTGCCGAACATCCTCTCGATCACGCTCCCCGGGGTCGACTCCGAGCAACTCTTGGTCCGGCTCGACCTGGAAGGGGTGGCGGTCTCGGCCGGGAGCGCCTGTGCCTCCGGGGCGATGGAGATCAGCCACGTGGTCGAAGCGATCGACCTCCCGTCGGAGTTGGCCGTAAGCGTCCTCCGGTTGAGCCTCGGACGGGCCACCGATGCGGCCGCGGTCGATCGGGTCGGAGCCCTCATACCCCGGCTCGCTCGCGAGATGCGGGGCTCCTCCGCTCCTGCGTAAGAAAACGCCCGGAACGGGGAATAGGACCCTAGGTTCCGGAAACCGCGACGCCTAGGAGGGCCGATTTGGGTACAACTTCAGGTTTCGATTGGGCGATCGTTCTCGACATCGGCGTCGGCGTCGGCGTGCTTCTGGTCGGCATCGCGATGATGATCGCGATGAGCGCCCTTGCGAAAACGCTCGCGCGGGTCAACGTCACCCTCGATGAGGTCGATCGGCAGATCGAGACGGTCGGCAAACCGGTCGGTGCGGCGCTGGCTTCGGTCGGTGGGATCGCGGATTCCGCGGATCGGACGATCGCTCGCTTGACGGGCGTCGTAAAATCCCTCGAAGACGTCGCCGGACACGTGTCCTCGACGGCGCAGTTGACGAAAGATGCGGTCGCGCCCGCGATCGTCAACATCGGCGCGACCATCTCCGGTGTGAGCGCCGGACTGCGGCGCCTGGTCAACGGGCGCGGCGACGATACTAACAACGAAAAGACGTAGGAGTATACGGACATGAGCAACGGTAAGGGCGGCGGCGGATTCGTCGCGGGACTTCTGGTCGGCGTACTGGTCGGCGGCGCGGCGGCGATCCTGCTCGCGCAGGAAGAGCTTCGCGACATGGTCGTGGGCAAAGCACGCGAGGCCGGGAACTTCGCGATGGACGCGAGCGGCGACCTCCGCGGCAAGGTCAACGATGCGACCGCGACGTGGCAGACCAGCGCGACGGATCTCTATTCGCGCGGTAAGGACATCGTCGACAATGCGCGCGCGAACTTCGACGGCGCGGTCAATGAAGGCAAGAACGCGGCGCAGAACCTGCGCGACGATCTCGGATCGCGGTCGGATAACTAGTCGTGGATATCAAAGTCAACGTTCGCGAGACGGACGGCGATTGCAACATCGTCGAACTGGCCGGTGAGATCGACGTGTACACCTCGCCGAAGGTCAAGGACGCGCTCGGCGAGTTGATCGACCGTGGCGTCTACAATCTCGTGATCGACCTCGAGAAGGTCCGCTACATCGATTCGACCGGTCTCGGCGTGCTGATCGGCGGCCTCAAGCGCGTGCGCGAGCACGGTGGAACCGTCAACCTGGTCTGCACCAACCCGCAGATCAAGAAGATCTTCGACATCACCGGATTGGTCAAGATCTTCGGCATCTACGACTCGGAAGACGCCGCTATGAAAGCGTCCGTGTGACCGTGTCCGGAACCGATCCGGCGACCGTCGAGACCGTCGAGCTACGCATCCCGCGCAAAGCGGAGTGGGTCGCGGTAGCGCGGCTTGCCGTCGCAGCCATCGCGAGCCGCATGCACTTCACGATCGAAGAGATCGAGGATGTGAAGCTCGCGGTCGCGGAAGCGTGTACCAACGCCATACAGAGCGCGGACGCCTCGAATCAGATCCACATCGTGTGCGAAGCCGACCACGCGCATCTGCGCGTCACGGTCGCAAATGCGAATATCGAAGGTGCTCCCGCCGGCGCACCGCCCGCGCCGGTCGAGGACGACGTCCGCGTCGACGGTCTCGGCGTGTTCTTGATCCGCTCGCTGATGGACGACGTCGAATATGAAGTACATCCGGAGCGCGGCACACACCTCGTCATGATCAAGAGACTCGCATCGTAGTGTCGGACAAGCCCGAGACCACCAGATGGGATCGTCAGCAGACCCGGGATGCGTTCGCGCGCTTCGCGGTCTCGCGCGACGAAGGGCTGCGCGGAGAATTGGTCGTCGCGCACCTCAATCTGGTGCGGTATCTGGCCGTCAAGTTCGCCAATCGTGGCGAGCCGCTCGACGACCTCATCCAGGTCGGCACGCTCGGGTTGCTCAAGGCGATCGACCGCTTCGAGTTGGATCGCGGCGTCGAGTTCACGACCTACGCGACGCCGACCATCGTCGGTGAGATCAAACGCTACTTCCGCGACAAGGGTTGGGCCGTCAAGGTCCCGCGCCGGCTGCAAGAACTCAACCTCGCGGTCAATCGCGCCGTCGAGAAGCTTTCGATCAAGATCGGCCGCGCGCCGACCGTCGCCGAACTCGCGGACCATCTCAATGCGAGCGCGGAAGAGATCCTGGAAGCGCAAGAGCTGGGGCAGGTCTACAACCTGCTCTCGCTCGACACCGAGCTGGGCAGCGACGGCGACGGCAAGTCGCAGACGCTGGCCGACGTGATCGGCTCCGACGACGCGGAGCTGGCGATGCTCGAAGATCGCACGATCATCGAGCGCGCCTTCGGCATCCTGAACGGCCGCGAGCGCGTGATTCTGCACCTGCGCTTCTACGAGTCCGTCTCCCAGACCGAGATCGCCAAGCGCCTCAACGTCAGCCAGATGCACGTCTCGAGGCTGCAGCAGAAGGCGCTCGAAAAGCTCCGCTTGTTCCTGCGGGACTGAGGGCTCCAGGGCATCGGCGCGGGCGGCGCCCTTGTGCCATCCCTCGACTACGCTTCGCTACGCTCGGGATGACAAGGGAAGCGCCGCGCTCTCCTTGTCGGCGCGCTCTTCTTGGTGGTCGCGCCACCTCGTGGGTAGGAGGCGAGGCCCCTTTTCTGATACAATCTGGCGTCAGCTATGAGAAGCCAAGAACTCCGTAAAGCC
>JBEPVY010000109.1:0-7376 GCA_041690835.1 Vulcanimicrobiota bacterium
GCGCTCCGTTCCGACGGGCTCTCGATCGCGCCGGCCGCTTCGTCGCGCGGGCGCATCAGGCTCGCGATCCGCCCGTCGTCGTCGCCCAAGTAGTAGAGCAGATCCGCGAAGGCGCGCTCGGCGACGTCCGGGGTCGGGACGGCCACCAGGATCTGACCTCCGCGGGCGCGATGGAGCGCCGCCAAGAGCGCCGGTCGCGCGGACGGAATCGTTTCGTGCACGGCGACGCCGGTGCGCGAGCGTTCGAGATGATCGAGCGCGGCGCGGAGCGGACGTCCCGGTGCGGTCAGGGCTTGGAGCGAGAATGCGGCCATAAGAATAGAAGCGGTGCGAATGCGATCAGCGTGAAGGCGAGATCGAGCGGATAGCTCGGGGTGGCGACGGCGTCGGGGATGTAGCGCAGAAGGGTGGTGAGCGAGAGGCCGACGAGAACCCACGCCGCGGGGGAACGCGGTGCGAGGGCGGCTATCGGAAGAAACCACAACCCGTACCAAGGTTGCGGATTCGGTATCGCGAGCCAAAGCCCCAGCGCCGCGAGCGGCCAGCCGGCGGAATCTCCGCGCAGGAGCGCGCGCAGACCGAAACCGAGCGCGAGCAGGGCCGCCGCGATCCCGAGCGGCGGCCAGATGGCTTGGAGCGAGATCGTCGGGAGGTACGGTCCGTGCGCGCCGGGCGCGAACAGGCCGGCGGTCGCGTAGGGCCGGTACGCCAGCGCGACCAGCGCGCCGGCCGCGAGGATCCCGCCGAGAGCGTAGGCGAGCGCCCGCGCCGGCGCGCGGTACGCGACCGCCATGCCGAACGCAGCCAGCGCTCCGGGTGCCTTGAAGCCGAACGAGAGCATCGCGAGCAACCCACCGACGAACGGCCCGTAGCGACGCGCCAGCGCAAAGGCGGCGAGCCCCACCGCGAGCACGAGCGCGTCGTTATGTCCCTCCGCGGCGCTCCAGATGGCGAGCGGATTGAGCCCGATCGCGGCCGCCGCGAAGATGCGCTCCGATCTGAGCCGGCCGGCGAACGCGGCGAACGCGAGCGGCACACATGCCAGCAGTGATGCGCACGCGAGCGCCCGAAGTGCGAAGAGCTGCGCGAACGTGCCGAAGGATGCGAACCCGCTCGTCACGCCCCGTGCGATGTCGACGAAGAGCGGGCCGTAGACGCAGGCCGGAATCGTGCCGCCCCACTGCCAGAGCGCCGCGCGTATGGTCGCATCGACGGGCGCGACGGCCGCATGCCCGTAGGGATCGAGTCCGCGCGCAGCCAGATCGCCGTAGGCGGCGTAGGCATAGACGTCGCTCGAGAAGACGAACGGCCAGGCGAGCGCCGCCATCAGTCCGACCGCCGCAAGTCCGACGATGGAGCCGATCGAGATCGCCGCACGTCCGCTCGCGACCGCGCGCAGGAGCGCGAAGTAGAAGATCCCTCCGCCACCGACGGCGAGCGCGAGTATCCCGAGTTGCAACGCGCCGTACGCGTGCCACGCGGTCGCGACGACGAGCGGTTGCGCGAGATCGGTCGCGATCGTAGAAGGGGCGAGCGAGAGCAGACCGCGGGCTACGAGCGCGCCGACGACCAGCGCGATCGGCAGCGCCCAGATCGCGCGCGCTAGACGCACGCCGCGCCGAGCGCCAGCACGATCCACCACATCTCTCCGACCTTCGGGTAGAACACGACGTAGTCGACCGTCTGATGCAGCGCGAGCGCGATCGACGCGGCCAGTGCCGCCGCCACGAACGGCGACGCCGCCGCGCGCTTGAGGAAGCTCGCGATCGAGAGCCAGACGAAGAACAGGGTCGCGGCGATCAGCGGGAGGCCGCCTTCGGCGAGCGCCTGCAGATAGAGGCTGTTCGCGTGCGTGCGCACGCCGAGCAGCCCGACCTGCGGGAGGTCGAGTTCGAAGTTCCCGGCTCCGACGCCGAAGATCGGATGTCGCTTCCAGAGCGCGATGGCCGCGCGCCACAGCTCCGAGCGCGATCCGACGCCGCCGGCGTAGGTCGTCCCGGCGCCGAAGTCCGTGCCCGGGATCCGGAACAGGCTGAACGCGCCGGTATGGGCGTTCGCGGCCCAAACGGCCGTCGTCGATGCGCCCGCGAACATCGCGGTCAAGAGCGGCACGATCAGGCGGAGCGCTTCGCGTCGGTAGACGATCGCGACGACCGCGATCGCGACGGCGCCGCCGATCAAGCCCGAGCGCGAGTACGTGAGGACGTCGGCGAACGCCGCAAGCCCGAGCGCGACCGAGAACTCCCAGCGCGGGCGCGCGCACGCGAACGATGCGAGCAGGGCCATGCCGATCTCGAGGTAGCCGGCCAACTGGTTCGGCCCTTCGAGGGTCCCGGCGATACGCGGAACGATGATGTTGTTCAAGTACATGCCCGAGGGCGCGTCGCCGAACTCTTGCGCGAGCGCGCCGAGCGCGACGGCGCTGACGACCGCCGCGATCGCGAGCCGGAGCAGATGGTCGGCCGGATCCAGCTTGAAGCAGACGTACGCCGCCAGGAACGCGAGTCCGTATTCGGCGACCTTGAGCGTCTCGCGCAGAACCGCGCCGTGCGACCCGGCCTGGACGGCCGAGAGCGCAGTCGCCCCGAGCAGGCACGCGATCGCGATCAGAAAGATCCGGATCGGCGTCGTCCGCAACGAGGGCAGGCGTTCCCGATGCACGGTCAAGCCGAGGAGCACGCCCAGCAGAGCGACCTTCGGCAGGGTGATGGTGGTGCCGAGGAAGTCGCGATAGAGCGCGAACGGAACGCTTCCGATCAACACGCAGAGCCCGAACGCCGGCCGCCGCGCCGTCAAGAGCGCGGCGACGGCGAGGAGTGCGACAAAGATAATAGCTGCCAGCGGGTCGAGCGGATTGGCGCGCACGATTTGATCGGTAACGGTCTGATAGTGCACGTGGGCGGGCTTCGCCGGGGCGGACGCGAATCCCAGGCCGCCTATGGATGATATGACGATGCGTCGCTGCATCGAGAGCAAGCGGCTAGGAAACGAGCTTTCGCCCGCGGTCTGGGAAGATATCGTAGCCGGCTACGTCGCCGGCACGGTGGACGATGCGCAGATGGCGGCGATGGCGATGGCCTGCAACTGGCGCGGCTTGAGCGTCCCGGAGGCCGCGGCGATGACGCGCGCGATGGTCGCGAGCGGCGAGACGCTCTCGTATCCGGACGGCATCACGGTCGTCGACAAGCATTCGAGCGGCGGTGTCAGCGATATCATCTCGCTGATCGCGGTGCCGATCGTGGCCGCCTGCGGCACGCGCGTCGCGAAGCTCTCGGGCCGCGCGCTCGGCCACACCGGCGGTACGATCGACAAGCTCGAGACGATTCCGGGCTTCAAGGTCTCGCTCTCGATGGAAGACTTCGTCCGTCAGGTCGGATCGGTCGGTTGCGCGATCGCCGCGCAGACGGACGCGTTCGTTCCGGCCGACAAGCGGCTCTACAAGCTCCGCGACCGGACCGGTACGGTCCCGAACCTCGGACTGATCGCGTCGTCGATCGTGAGCAAGAAGGTCGCCGGCGGCGCGCACGCGTTCGTCTTCGACGTGAAGTGCGGCGAGGCGGCGTTCATGCAGAAGCCGCACGAAGCGATCGAACTCGCCGAAGCGCTGGTCGCCATCTCGGAACAGTTCGGCCGGCGCGCCCGGGCGATCGTCTCCGACATGAACGAGCCGCTCGGCCGTTCGATCGGGACCGGCATCGAGATCGTGGAAGCGCGCGAGTTCTTGCGCGGCGAGACCGCGATCCCGCGCGTCAAAGCGCTCTGCCTGCAGATCGCCGAAGCGATGCTGGATCTGGCGGGCGTCTCCGACGGCGCCGACGATATCCAACGCGCGCTCTCGACCGGCGCGGCGTACGAGAAGTTCTGCGAGATGATCGAAGCGCAGGGCGGCTCGGTCGCGGGCTTCGAGGCGATGCAGCGTTCGCCGCACGTGACGCTCGTGAAAGCGCCCAAGGCCGGCTTCGTGCAAGAGATCGAGACGGTCGCACTCGGCAACGCGGCCCGCGCGCTCAGCGACGTCGACCCGATGGCCGGCATCCGGGTCGTCGTCCGCGAGGGCGAATCGGTCGGCAATGGCGCCGTGTTGGCAGAGATCTTCAGCGAGAAGCCGGACGTGGGCGCGGTCACCGCGGCGTTCCGCGTCGACGAAGCCGCCCCGCCGAAACGCCCGCTCGTCTACGCCACGGTCTGACCCAAGCAGAAAGGCTAAGAGCGCTCGATCTCGCTGATGAGGTAGAGCGGACGGCCTTTGACTTCGTCGTAGATGCGGCCGATGTATTCGCCGAGGATGCCGAAGGTTATCAGCTGGACGCCGCCTAGGAAGAGGACGGCGCAGATGGTCGACGCCCAGCCGGCGGTGTAGGCGAGCGGATTGATGCTGAAGACCTTGCAGACGACGACGTAGAGCGCGTAGATCATTCCGATCGCGGATGCGGCGAAGCCGACGTAGGATGCGAACTTGAGCGGCACGTCGCTGAACGAGGTGATGCCGTCGATCGCGAAGCTGATCATCTTGCTGAGCGGATACTTCGTCTCTCCGCTCAAGCGTTCGTCGCGATCGTAGTGGACGCCGGTCTGCTTGTAGCCGACCCACGAGACCAGGCCGCGGAGGAAGCGGTGACGTTCGGGCGAGCGCTTGAGCGCCTCTACGACGCGGCGGCTCATCAGGCGGAAGTCGCCGGTATCGACCGGGATCGAGACGCGCGTCAGGCGCCGGATGGTGCGGTAGAAGAGGCTCGCGGTCAGGATCTTGAAGGGGCTCTCGCCTTTACGGGTGCGCCGCACGGCGTAGACGACGTCGTAGCCTTCCTTGTATTTGGCGAGGAACTCGGCGATCAGTTCGGGCGGATCCTGGAGATCGCCGTCCATCAGGACGACGGCTTCGCCGCGCGCGATCTCGACGCCGGCGGTGGCGGCGATCTGGTGACCGAAGTTGCGCGAGAGATCGACCAGCACGATGTGCTGACGACGCGCCATCTCTTCGCGGATCTTGGCGATCGTGCCGTCGACGCTGCCGTCGTTCACGAGCACGACTTCGTAGCTCGGCGCGCCCGGCAGCGCGGTCACGATCGCGACGATCCGCTCGAGCAGCGCGGCGACGTTGCCCTCTTCGTTGTAGAGAGGCACGACGACGCTCAGGAGCGGACCGTCGGTTCCTTGCGATACTGTCATATTTCGCGCCGTTGTTCGGCGCATGGAACCCCGTCGCCTAGAACGAACGTTGGCCCGGCATGAACCGCCCGATCCTCTCCGCCCTCGCGCTCGGCGCCGTCGCAGCGCTCGTCGCGTGTGCGCCCGCCACCGGAACCGCGCGGGCGACGCCCACCCCGCTCGTCGCGCATTCCGTGGCGACCCATGGCACCTTGGGCGTCTCGACCCCTGTCGTGGCGGCGTCGGGCGGTACGCCGACACCCGTCTCGACGGTCGGCGGACCGGCGTCGCCGGCCCCGAGCGGTCTCGCGAACGGCGTTCCTTCGCCGGCGCCCTCGAACGATGCGGATCGGGAGCCGGGCGGAGGGTTCGGATCGGATACGCCCGCGCCGGCTCCGTCGGCGTCGCCGGCGGCGACGCCCGCACCGGTCGCGACGCCGACCGGAATCCCGTACGTCGCTCCCGACGATCCGCCGCAGATCCTCTCGTTCTGGATCAGCGAGACGACCGTGCATCCGGGCGACGTCTTGAGCGGCGGCGTGACCGCGTCGTCGAACGTCGCGAGCGTCGAAGTGCGCGTCGCCGGCTACTCGTATCTGATGGCCAAGACGGGACCCGGCCGGTTCGAACTCTCGGCGACCGTGCCGAGCGTGCCGCGGATCTTCCGCCGCACCTACCCGCTGGTCGCGATCGCGCGCAACACGCGCGGCGATGCGACCCAGCGGGCCACCCAGATCACGATCCGCTAGGCGGTCTCGTCGGGATCGATCCCGGCGAAGGGAGATTCGGGAACGGATACGGATTGTACGGCGTCGGGATCGCGTCGGGTTGCGCCTGTTGGCCGCCGACGTCGGTATCGAGCCAGTCGAAGACCGTATCGTTGATCGTGCGCACGTCGGCGTCGGTGACCAGCTCCGCACGCGGCTTGCGCGAGATGCCGTTCTCGGCGCGCTCCTGTGTGTTGAGCGATCCGCGCGTGTAGAGATACTGGAAGCGCGTACCGGAATTGTAGCGACGCGTGACCGAGAAGTGAAGTGCGTCGACGCGATCCAGCCGGATCGCCTGCGGATTCCACGCGCTCTGATCGGTCGAGATATAGATCGTCGCGGTCTGCGGAGTCGAAGGCGGTACCTGAACGGTGAACGTGACCAGCACGGGTTTGCCGGTGAAGACCTGTCGCGAATTCCCCGCGTTCTCGGCGATCGGTGCAAGTTCGGGATTGGCGACGACCGGCGAGAGCGCGATCGCGAACCGATGCACCGACGCCAGGTCGCCTTCCGGTTCGAGCGCGCTCTTCGATATCTCGAGCTCGGTCACGATGCCGCTCGCGTCGAACGTCGCGCGCGCCCAATCGCGTGGCCCGGGAGAACTCTTGGCGACCGCTCCGGTCTTGTAGTCGAGGATCGGGGCGTTCGGTGCGAGCTTGAAACCGTCGCCGGTGGTGAAGAAGACGAATCCCTTCTCGACGTCGAGCAGTTGGGCGGTCACCTTGATCTGCGCGTCGGCGGCGATCGCGATGACGAGGACGAGCAGTGCGGCGAACGCGCGCGCGATCGGGGTCTTCATCATTATTGGCTCACCTGGATCACGAACGACGGGCTCCACTTGAGCGTACCGAAGTTGAAGTAGTACGTCCGGGAGATGTCGAGGTAGTAGTGGCGTAGCACGCGCATGCGCAGGTCGCCGGTCAGGTCGTAGGGCGGCTGCCCGAGCCAGTACGGGCTCTGGTATGCGCCGAGCACGTTGACGGGCGGCGGCTGGAAGAGTCCCGGTTCCGGGATCGGAAAGTCGCGATGCTTGCGCGCGGTCAGAGTGAATGCGAAATCCGGATTCGGCGTGTAGTTGAGGCCGAACGTGAGCGTGCGTTGGGTCGCCGAACCGCGGAACGCCTGAAAGCTCGAGAAGTTCGGGTCTTGGTAGACCTGATTCGGCGGATAGAGCACGTTAGCGTCCGAGGCCTTGTTGTAGTGATCGGTGGTCTGCCGCACTTCGTACGAGAGATAGGTCGCAAGCGTTCGGTCGAACTGACGGCTGATGCTCGCGAGCCCGTCGATCGCGACGACGTTGTGCGGAACCGAGTACCACGTCTGCTGAGCGTCCAGGGTCGTGTTGAGGAAATACGTCTTTCGCGGATCCTCTTTGTTGCCGATCTTCATCGAGGGCGAGTATGCGGTCGCGCCGAGGTACTTGCTGCCGATCGTCGTGTAGACGGCGCCGTTGAGCACCTG
>JBEPVY010000110.1:0-7259 GCA_041690835.1 Vulcanimicrobiota bacterium
CCGGCGAAACCTCGGCGCCGTGCCGAAGACCGAACAGTGGCAGTGGTACGTCGAGGAATTCTCGCCGACCGAGACCCACTCACATGCGATCGACGAAGTCTATTACGCCGGGAAGACGCCTTTCCAATCGGTCGGGGTGATCCGCACCCCGGTCTTCGGGAAGATGCTGATCCTCGACGGCGATACCCAAAGTTCGCAGAACGACGAGAAGATCTACCACGAGTCGCTGGTCCATCCGGCGATGGCGGGCGCTGCGGATCGTTCCGACGTGCTGATCCTGGGCGGCGGCGAAGGCGCGACCTTGCGCGACGTGCTCCGTCATCCCGACGTCAAGCGCTGCACGATGGTCGATATCGACGGCGTGGTCGTCGACCTCTCCAAGAAGTATCTGCCCGAGTGGGCGGACGGCGCCTTCGAGGATCCGCGTGCCCGCGTGATCATCGGCGACGCGCTCGCCTTCTTGAAAGAAGATACGGATCGCTACGGCGTCATCATTTCGGACCTGACCGAGCCGCTCGAGGATTCGCCCTCGAACATCCTGTTCAACGACGCGGTCTTTCGCGACATCAAGGCGCGCTTGACCGACGGTGGCGTCTACGTGCTCCAAGCGAGCACGGCCGGCTTCCACAACATGTCGCTCCACGCCAAGATGGCTCGCACGCTGCGCGCGTACTACAAGCACGTCGTCTCCTTCTATACGCATGTGCCGGCGTTCGATAACGACTGGGCCTTCATCGCCTGCAGCGATCGGATCGACCTCTCTACGCTCGAGACCGCTGCGGTCGATGCGTATTGCGCGCAACTCAAGGGCCAGAACTACTTCTACGACGGCGTGACGCATCGCCGCATCTTCTCGCTACCGCTCTACCTGCGGCGCGAACTCGCCAAGAGCGGAGAGACTTTTTAACGTGGGACGTTACGACGGGAAAGTCGCGCTGATCACCGGCGGCGGCAGCGGCCTCGGCCGCGATATGGCGCTTTCGTTCGCGCGCGAAGGCGCGAACGTCTGCGTGATCGGGCGCCGGCAAGAGAAGCTCGACGAGACGGTTGCGGCGATCGTCGCCGAAGGCGGAAAGGCCTTCGGGCTTTCGTGCGACGTGCGCGACGTCGCTCGCGTCGAAGCGGTCGTCGCGGAGATCGTCGCCAAGGCCGGCGGGATCGACGTGCTCGTCAACAACGCGGCCGGCAACTTCGTGGCGCCGACCGAGATGCTCTCGCCGAACGGGTTCAAAGCGGTCATCGACATCGTGCTGCTCGGCACGTTCAATTGCACGCGTCTGGCCTTCGATGCGTTGAAAGAGCGGCGCGGCGCGATCCTCAACATCATCGCGAGCTACGCCTGGAGCGGCGAGCCGGGTGCGGTCCATTCGGCGAGCGCCAAAGCGGGCGTGCTGGCCATGACCCGGACCTTGGCGGCCGAGTGGGGACGCTTCGGCATCCGTGCCAACGCGATCGCCCCCGGCCCGATCCACACCGAGGGGACGGACAAGAATCTGTGGAGCGTCGGCGACGTCGAGGAGACGATCCGGCGCCAGATCCCGCTTGGGCGGCTGGGTACGCCGGCCGATGTCTCGCGGGCGGCGCTCTGGCTCTGCTCGGCCGAGGCCGAATGGATATCCGGCACGACCTTGACGGTCGATGGAGCCCATTGGTTGAACGGCGGTACCCTGAACTTCCGCGAAGCCTACGACCGCCTGACCAAAGCGGTAGACGGCTAGCCCCCCAAAACGTAGGCTCGATGAGGCTATGGTGATCGATTCGACCCATGCGCGACACGAGTGGGAAAAAGAGAAGTCCCACTTCGTGAAGTTGCTCGACTTGAAGCTCGAACATGTCGAACGCGGACGTGCGGTGATGCGCATGCCCTACCGCCCCGAAGTCCAGAACGGCACCGGCGCCATCCACGGCGGCGCGATCGTGAGCCTCTGCGACACCGTCTTCTACATCGCGCTGGCCTCGATCTACGGCCGCGACCAAGACACCACGACCGTCTCGCTGCAATGCAATTTTCTCGCGCCCGCGACCGGCGATCTGGTCGCCGAAGCGACCGTGCTTCGTTCGGGCCGGCGCATCTGCTACGGCGAAGTCCAGGTCCGGTGCGGTGAGCAGATCGTCGCGCACGCGACCTTGAACTTCCTGAACTCGTATCCCGAGGAGAGACCCACCGCATGACCGACGCGACGCTCAAACAGACCGCGCTCCACGACGACCACGTCGCGCTCGGCGGACGATTGGTACCGTTCGGCGGTTTCGCGATGCCGGTGCAGTATGCGGGCATTCTCAAAGAGCACGACGCCGTGCGCAATCGTGCCGGTCTCTTCGATCTCTCCCACATGGGCCAGTTCATCCTCGAAGGCGAGAACGTGGCGCAGTGGGCCGATGGCTTGACCATCAACGCGGTCGAGACGATGAAGCCGCTCCAAGCGCGCTACAACATCTTCTGCAACGCCTCGGGCGGCGCGCACGACGACGTGATCTTCTACAAGCTCGATGGCCGTTGGTTGCTGGTCGTCAACGCGTCGAACGCGGATAAGATGTGGGCGCACCTGAACGCGCATCTGGGCGACTCGGGCGTCAAACTCACGAGCCTGCACGGCAAGAACGCGCTGATCGCGATCCAGGGGCCGAAGGCGCTCGCGATGCTGCAACCGCACGTCGATATCGACCTGAACGCCGTCAAGTATTACTTCTGCTCCGAAGCGACGGTGTACGGCAAGAAGGCCGTGCTCGCGCGCACCGGCTATACCGGCGAAGACGGGTTCGAACTCTTCGTCGACGGGGCGGACGCCTCGGAGATCTGGAGCGCGCTGCTGAACGATCACGCGGCCGAAGGGCTCGAGCCGTGCGGTCTCGGCGCCCGCGACGTGCTCCGCCTCGAAGCCGGCATGCCGCTCTACGGACACGAGATGACCGAAGAGATCACGCCCGTCCAAGCCGGCTTGAACTGGGCGCTGAAGCTCGCGAAGCCCGCGTTCATCGGCAAAGAGGCGCTCGCCGCGCAGATCGAAGCGGACGCGTACGCGCGCATCGTCGGCCTCGTGATGGAAGGCCGTGCGCCCGCACGCGAAGGCTACAAGGTCTTCCTCGGCGGCCGCCAGGTCGGCGAAGTCCGAAGCGGATCGATGGCTCCGTCCTGCGGTGGCAAGAACATCGCGACCGCGCTGGTCGAGAAGGATGCTGCAACCCTCGGCACCGCACTCGAAGTCGAGATCCGTGGAGCGCGCCATGCCGCGACCGTTACCGCGCAACCGTTCTACAAACGCCCGAAGTAGCTCTCGCTCACTCACTTCCTACTCAGGAGCCGCCCACATGTCGTTGCCTCAGCACCTTTCCTACAGCAAAGACCACGAGTGGGTCGACCTTGGCGACGACGGCGTCGCGACGGTCGGCATCACCGACTACGCGCAGAACTCGCTTGGCGACATCGTGTTCGTGGAGCTTCCCAAGGTCGGCACGACGGTCGCGCAGCATAGCAATGTCGGCGTGATCGAATCGGTCAAGGCCGTCTCGGATCTCTTCACCCCGGTCGCCGGCGTGATCTTGGAGGTCAACGGCAAGCTGGATGCCGACTCGTCGATCCTCAATCGCGAACCGTATACCGACGGCTGGCTCTTCAAGGTGAAGGACGTCAGTTCGGATCAACTCGACACGCTTCTCGACGCCGCCGCCTACGAAAAACTCACCGCAGAGTAGCAACATGACGTACACACCGCATACCGAGCGCGATATCGCGCAGATGCTCGAGAAGATCGGCGTCGGATCGCTGGACGACCTGATGCAGGTCCCCGACGCCGTCAAGATCCGGGCCGAACTCGACATCGTCCCGGCGTTACCCGAGTACCAACTCGCGCGGCGTCTCTCGCGCATGGCCGCCAAGAACACGGCCGTCGATGCGATCTCGTTCCTGGGTGCGGGCGCGTATCGGCACTACGCGCCGCCGGCGATCGGGGCGCTCGCGATGCGCGGTGAATTCCTGACGGCCTACACGCCCTATCAGGCGGAAGTCTCGCAGGGCTATCTGCAAGCCATCTACGAGTGGCAGACCTACATCTGCCTGCTGACCGGCATGGACATCGCGAATGCCTCGGTCTACGACGGCGCGACGGCGCTCGCGGAGGGCGCGATCATGGCGCTCAACGCCAACGGCCGAAAGAAGATCCTGGTCTCGCGTGCGGTCGATCCGAACTACCGCGCGGTGCTGAAGACGTACTGCGACGGCCTCGATGTGATCATCGACGAGGTTCCACTCGCCGCCGACGGCTCGACCGATCAGGCGAAACTGCGCGACGCGCTCGCGAGCGGAGAGTACGCCGCCGTCGCGGTTCAGTCGCCCAACTTCTTCGGCGTCGTCGACGGGCTCGACCCTGAGTCGGCCGAAGCGGCCCGTGCGACCGGTAGCGTGCCGATCGCGGTCGTCTCCGAGGCGATCTCGCTAGCGGCCCTCGCGACTCCCGCGTCGTGGGGCGCGCAGATCGTGGTCGGCGAGGCTCAGTCGTTCGGCGTCGCGCAGGCGTACGGTGGTCCGTACGTCGGCTTCATCGCTTCGACCACCGAGCACATGCGCCGCATTCCGGGACGCCTGGTCGGCAAGTCGGTCGACAACCGCGACCAGATCGCCTACGTCCTGACGCTACAGGCGCGCGAACAGCACATCCGCCGCGAACGCGCGACCTCGAACATCTGCACCAATCAGGCCCACTGCGCGCTGATCGCGACCATCTATCTGGCCCTGATGGGCAAGACCGGTCTGCGCGACGTCGCCGGCCTCAACCTCGAACGCTCGCGCGAACTCGCGACGGCCGTCTCGAGCATCCCGGGCTGCGACCTGCGCTTCGAAGCGCCGTTCTTCAACGAGTTCGTCGTCAACGTCCATCAGCCGGCCGAGACGGTGCTCGCGAAACTGCGCGAGCGGAACATCCTCGGCGGCGTCGCGCTCGGCCGTTTCTATCCGGAGTTCGCGGACTCGATCCTGATGACCGCGACCGAACTCACGACGACGTCCGATATCAACGCGCTCGCGGCGGCCCTGAAAGAGGTGGTCAATGTCCCTGCACGCGTCTGAAGCCTCGATCTTCGAGATCGGCGAAGAAGGCCGCGCAAACGCCTACGTCGAGACGGCCAAGCCGCTGGCGACGTTCTTGCCGAAGGCATTGCTCCGCGACGATCTGCCGCTGCCGGATAATACCGAGCTCGACGTGGTCCGCCATTTCACGCGCCTCTCGCAGCGCACGTTCGGGATCGACCTCGGCTTCTATCCGCTCGGCTCGTGTACGATGAAGTACAACCCGCGCGTCAACGACCAGATGGCGAACCTGCCGGGCTTCCGCGATCTGCACCCGTACGCGCCGGACGAACTCGCCCAGGGCGCGCTCCAGGTGATGTACGAACTGGAACGTTCGCTCGCATCGCTCTTCGGGATGGCCGCGTTCTCGCTCAACCCGTCGGCCGGCGCCCACGCGGAACTCGCCGCACTGCTGATCGCCAAGAAGTACTTCCGCGACAACGGCCAAGCTATCCGCGATAAGGTGATCGTGCCCGATACCGCCCACGGGACCAATCCGGCTTCGGCCGCGATGTGCGGTTTCAAGGTCATCTCGATCCCGAGCGACGCGCGCGGGCGCGTCGACGTCGAGTTGCTCAAGAAGGCGGTCGGCCCGGATACGGCCGTCTGCATGATGACCAATCCGAACACGCTCGGCCTGTTCGAGGATCACGTCCACGAGATCACGGCGGCCGTTCACGCCGCCGGCGGCCTGATGTACTACGACGGAGCCAACGGCAACGCCATCATGGGCAACGTGCGCCCGGGCGATATGGGCTTCGACCTGATGCACCTGAACACGCACAAGACGTTCACCATTCCGCACGGCGGCGGCGGCGCGGGCCACGGCCCGGTCGGGGTGGCCGCGCATCTGGTGGACTACCTGCCGACGCCGGTGGTACGAGCCGTGCCGAAGGCCGACGCGGATCCGAAGCTGGCGCCGAGCGATCAGTTGACGTTCTCGCTCGACTTCGATCGCCCGAAGTCGATCGGTCCGATGCGCTCGTTCTGGTCGAACTTCGCCCATGCCGTTCGCGCGCTCTCGTATATCTACGCCAACGGCGCCGAGGGGCTGAAGAAAGTCTCGCAACTCGCGGTGCTGAACGCGAACTACATCCGGGTCGGCATCCGGGACGTGATCGAGACGCCCTACGACGAGATCTGCCGCCACGAGTTCGTCGCTTCGGCCCAAGAGCTGAAAAAGGCGACCGGCGTACGTGC
Organism: Vulcanimicrobiota bacterium; assembly: GCA_041690835.1. Lineage (GTDB taxonomy): Bacteria > Vulcanimicrobiota > Vulcanimicrobiia > Vulcanimicrobiales > Vulcanimicrobiaceae > JALYSX01. The sequence goes on from JBEPVY010000110.1 coordinate 6,263, forward strand.
GCTCGACATCGCCAAGGCGCTGCTCGATAAGGGCTACATGGCGCCGACCATCTACTTCCCGTTGATCGTGCCCGAGTGCTTGATGATCGAACCGACCGAGACCGAGTCGAAGGAGACGCTCGATACGTTCATCGCGGCGCTACGTGAGATCATCGCGACCGCCAAGTCGGATCCGCAAGCGATCATGGATGCGCCCGTCAACACGGTCGTCGGTCGCGTCGACGAAACCCGCGCCGCCCGCCAGCCGGATCTTCGCTGGCATCCGATAGCAAGCGGCCGATAGGTCGGTCCAAGGGTCGCTCCTCGTAAAAGAAGGAGCGACCTTTTCGGCCCGCCCTCTTGGGGGCAAGCGCTATAATAGGGGTAATCGCAGGGCGTCGGACAGGGCGCCTTTGCCATCTCACAGCGCTGCTCTTGGGGCGTATCATGCGGATCAAATACGAGGTCTCGGCGGGTGGACTCGTGCTGCGTCGGCACGAGGCCGGGTTCGATGCATTGCTCATCGGCCGCGGTTCGCCGCGCGTTTGGACGCTGCCGAAGGGCCACCTCGAGGCCCGCGAGACGAACGAAATGGCCGCCATCCGCGAAGTCCGCGAAGAGACCGGCTGCTGGGGCGAGATCATCATGCGCCTCTCCGAGATCTCGTACTGGTTCTACGTCGCCAAGAACAAGCACAAGAAGTCGGTGACGTTCTACCTGATGCGCTACCTCTCGGGCGATACCGCCAACCACGACCACGAGGTCGACGAGGCCCGCTGGTTCGATATCGGCGCCGCCCGCCGCGCCCTCAAGTACGTCAACGAGAAGCGCCTGGTCGATATGTCGTTGGAATACATCACCGCCAACCCCGCCGCATTCGGAGACATTCCGTTCGTCGCACGCCAGGCCGAACAAGCGACGTCTTGACCACCACCGATACCGCCGAACTCGATCCGACGGCCGCGGCCGACGGGGAGAATGGTTCGGCTTGCCACGTCCAGGTCGATGTCTTCGACGG
>JBEPVY010000111.1:0-7220 GCA_041690835.1 Vulcanimicrobiota bacterium
CCGTCGTGGATCATCGCGTCGATCAGCGTGCCGTCGCCGAAGCGATAGCCGGAGCGCGCGTCGCGCAGCAGATACGGCGCGTTCGACATCGACTCCATCCCGCCGGCGCCGATCAGCACGTTCGCGCCCGCATCGATCGAACGCATCGCGTTCACGACCGCCAGCATGCCCGAAGCGCAGACCTTGTTGACGGTATCCGCGGTGACGGTCTTGGCCAGGCCCGACTTGAGGACGACCTGGCGCGCCGGGTTCTGACCGACGCCGGCCTGAAGCACTTCGCCGAAGACGACGTGCTCGATATCGGACGGATCGACGCCGGAGCGTTCGATCGCGGCCGCCAGAGCGACCGAGCCGAGGGTGGTAGCGGTCAGGGGCGCAAGGGCGCCGCCGAGCTTCCCGAACGGCGTCCGGGCGGTGGAAAGAATGACGGTGGGCATAGCCAGCCTCGGTTTCGCTCGTCCCTCGACTCCGGCCTTCGGCCTACGCTCGGGATGACACGGTAAGGAATGGTGTCGCGGCGAGGGGCAGCCTGCAATTGTCATCCCGAGCGTAGCGGAGCGGAGTCGAGGGAGTGCGGGAAGCTAGGGCTTGGGGGATTGGGTGCAGACGGCGCTGGCGTTGGGCTCGCAGGTGGCGCATTCGAGTTGGAGGGTGGCGTGGGTGATGCCGTAGGCGGTGCGGAGCTGGGCGTCGATCTCGCGCAGCAGGGCGTCGGCTTCGCTGACGGCGCGGTCGTCGATCTGGACGTGGGCGGAGAGGGCGTGCTCGTCCGAGCCGATCGTCCAGACGTGCAGGTCGTGGACCGCGACCACCCCGTCGAGCGCGCAGATCGCGCCCGAGATCGCAGCCGTATCCATGCCGCGCGGCACCGACTCGAGCAGCACGTCGGTCGCGTCGCGCAAGACCCGCACGACCCCGAGCACGATCACGGCGGCCACGAAGAGCGAGAGCAGCGGGTCGATCCAAGACGCACCGGTCGCGAGGATGACGAAGCCGCCGATAATGACCGCGATCGCGCCGACCGCGTCGCCGGCGATATGGAAGAGCGCCGCCCGGACGTTCAGATCGTGATGGCCGTCACGCATCAGCAAGAGCCCGGCGCCGACGTTGACGATCAAGCCGACGACCGCGATGACGCTCATCAGCCCGCCCTGCGGAAGCGACGGATGCGCGAATCGCCCGATCGCTTCGTAGACGATGAAGATGACCGCACCGATCAAGAGCGCGCCGTTCGCAAGCGCACCGAGCATCTCGACCCGACCGTAGCCGAACGTCCGGCTCGCATTCGCCGGCCGGGTCGCGCCGATCGACGCGAACAACGCGATCGCCAGCGCGAACATATCCATGCACACGTGCACCGCATCGGTGACGAGCGCGAGCGATCCGGATCGAGCCCCTCCCCAGAACTCGAGCACCGCGACGAACGCGACCAGCACGAACGCGATCCCAAGCCGCCCGCGCTTGGTCATGCAGTCACCAACACGTACGCGCAACACCGGGAGCAGCGAAGCGCCGCTCCGCTTCTTGTCATGACAAGGGGAGGCGATACCAGGACTGCTTCGCGCGCTCGAGAGAGCATCGCTCTACCTGGAGATGAACGCCTTGAGGGCGAGCACTCCGAGCATGGCGCCGAAGAATCCGAGGGTTTTGGTCTCGGCCTCGCGGATGACTTCGGGCTTCCATTCGCCCTTGCCGTTCGGTGCGGGTTCCATGCGCGGGACGAGCGGCGGTACGGCGGCGCAATAGTCGTCGAACTCGTCGCCGAACTGCGAGCGCAGGAACTGCTCTTCGTGCGGGATGATGGTCGCGTAGACCGCGATCATGGTCGCGAGCGATGCGGCGATCAATCCGAACTTCTCGGCCGGCGCGTTCTTGCCGGTGAAGGCGATCGCGAAACCGAGAGCGGTGATGAAGTTGCCGACGTAGAGCGGGTTGCGGACGTGCGCGTACGGCCCGGCGGTGACCAGTTCCGGAGCGATCACGTGATCGCCGCGGGTGGTGACGCCCGAATAGCCGACGGCCCAGCAGCGGACCAGTTCGCCCGCGAGCGCGAGCGGCAGGCCGATCGTCACACCGAGCGCGTCGGGCTTGCCGAAGACGGCGAGCACCACGGCCGGGATCGCCAGCAGCGCGCCGCGATTCTTGAAGACGAAGGCCTTGAGTTCTTCCGAGTCGTTCACGAGGGCGGGATTCGACCGCGCTCGCGGGCGTCCTCGTACGTCTCGCGGAGCGTGCGCGCGAGCTTGAAGTGCGGGGCCCAGCCGGTCGCGGCATGCAGTTTCGCCGCCGATCCGTACGAGACGGGCGTATCGGAGGGACGCATCCGCGCCGGATCCTCGCGGATCTCGACCGGCACGCGGGCGGCCGCGACCAATCCGCCGAGCATCTCGCGCATCGAGATCGCGGTCCCGCTCGAGACGTTGTAGATCTCGCCGGATTCGCCGCCGGTCGCGAGCGCCAGGTACGCCGCGACCACGTCGCGCACGTCGAGGAAGTCGCGCTTGGCCTCCAGATTGCCGACCAGCATGACGGGCGACCCGCCCTCGGCGATCTTGGCCAACTGCGCCGCGAACGAGGCGATCGCGAACCGATCGCTCTGGCCCGGACCGATATGGTTGAACGCACGCGCGATGACCGCGTCGAGTCCGAAACTGCGGGACTCGCCGAGCAGCACCGCTTCGGCAGCTGCCTTGCTCGCGGCGTAGGGATTCTCGGGCGATGGCGCGAGCGTCTCGACGAGCGGATACTCGTGCGGTTCGCGCCGCCCGTAGACGTCTGCGGAACTCGCGAATACGATCCGAGGCGGTTTTCCGCCGTCGTCGCCGTAGGTGCGAACGGCATGGGCGAGGCGCGCGGTCCCGAGCGCGTTCACGTCGTAGACGCCGAGCGGATCGGCGAGCGCATCGGGTACGGCCGCGATCGCGGCGAGATGGAAGACGACGTCGGGTTCCGCGATGTCGAGCGCCGCACGCAACGTGTGTTCGTCGCGCAGATCGATCGGCAGATAGCCCTCGCTCTCGTGCGAAGCGCCGGCCGCGACGACATCCCAGCCCGCATCGGCGAGCGCCGCGCAGAGGTGCCGCCCGACGAACCCGCTCGCCCCGGTCACGAGCGCACGCATATCGCTAGCGGTCTTGCTTCGAGAGCGCGTCGAGATCGGCGCGCACCATCGTCTCGACGAGTTCTTCGAACGAGACTTCCGGCACCCAACCGAGGACGTTCCTCGCCTTGGCCGGATCGCCGATCAACAGATCGACCTCGGCCGGACGCACGAACGCCGGGTCGAGCTTGACGTATGGCTCGAACGATCCGAGTCCGGCCGACTCGAACGCGATCCGCACGAAGTCACGCACGGTATGCGTCCGGCCGGTCGCGATCACGAAATCGTCGGGCGTCTGTTGCTGCAACATCAGCCACATCGCACGCACGTAGTCGCCCGCAAAACCCCAGTCGCGCTTCGCATCCAGATTCCCGAGCCGCAACTCCGTCGCCAAGCCGAGCTTGATGCGCGCGACGCCGTCGGTGATCTTGCGCGTCACGAACTCCTTGCCGCGCCTGGGCGAGTTGTGGATGATGAGCTCGCCGATGCCGGCGTGGAATCGCTCGGTCTCGGTGGTGATGTCGTAGAGCCACCCGTCGAAGTGTGGATCTTCGACGATGCGCTTGACCTCGCGCAGATCCTTGCGCAGATGAGCGCCCTTGTTCCCTTGCGGATTCGGCGAACGCAGGTTGATCGAGTAGAACGGCCCCGGTCGTTCTTCGGGCCCGACGTCGACATTGAGAACCAGATCTTGGCCGAGGGCGTTCTTCGCCATCCACCACAACCCCATCGCGAGAACCGGCGAGTTGGTCTTGAAGTTCTTATAGCGATAGATGCCATTCCCAGCCTTCAAACCATCGGTTGCATTGTATCCCTCGAGGAACGCGCGCCATACGGCCGCGTCGCCGTTCAAGACGATTTTTGGGACACGCTTGTAGCCTTCGGCCGTGTAGCATTCCTCGAAGAGCCATTCCATGAAACTCGGTGCACCATTGAGAGCGAGGGCTCCCACAATTTTTTTGGGTACGAATCCCGACGTGCTGGGGTAGTATTTGGTCGCACCCAGCGTCTGTCTCTCCCAGACCTCGGCGAACTGTCCGCGCAAGCGCTCGTCAGAATTCGTGAACTTCGCGTGGAAGTGGCCTTTCCCGGACTTCGTCGCGGACCCATCGCCGACAAACGCACCTAGCATCCAGGCCATCTCGAGGCCGCAGCCTGAAAACGATGGCGTTGGCGGCATCTTCGCCCTCAGCATTCTGTCGCCGACGACCACCTCTTTCGACGGAACCTCACCGTCCTCGAGGAACATCACGTGATCGGCAGTCAGCGTCACCGTTCCGCAGCGCGCTTCGATGCGGCGTACGCCTTTGTTCTCGACCACCGGTCGATGGGCGTATGCGGTCGCACCGAGAACACGGACGAAGTCCTCTCCATCCCAAACCCGAAGGTCATCGTCGAAGCCGAACCGTTGCACACGCGGTCCATCCTTTTTGACGTGCGCGATTTCCGAGATCGGAACGACGTCGACTTGATTGCCTCGCTTGATGATGATCGGCGTATTAAAAGGCACGCTTTCGTGATTGAAAAGTATCCCGCTCACAGCGTACATGTCGTACGACTCGCGGTAGTTGACGGTGATCCAGTGTCCGTACAGCTTTGCGACGCCGTAGGGACTGCGTGGATAGAACGGCGTCTCTTCCGATTGTGGAACGGCCTGCACCTTGCCGAACATCTCGGATGACGACGCCTGATAGAACCGGATCGTCGGATCGACCGCGCGCACCGCTTCGAGGGCGCGCGTCACGCCGAGCGCGGTGAACTCGCCGGTCAACACCGGTTGCGTCCACGAGGTCGGGACGAACGACTGCGCCGCGAGATTGTAGACCTCGTGCGGACGGACTTGCGCGACGATGTTCGACATCGAGGTCTGGTCGAGCAGATCGCCCGAGACGAACTCGATGTCGTTGACCAGATGCTGGATGCGCTCGTGCACATCGGTCGAAGTACGGCGGGTCATACCGACGACGCGGTAGCCCTTCTCGAGGAGCAGTTCGGCCAGGTACGAGCCGTCTTGACCGGTGATGCCGGTGATGAGCGCGGTCTTCTTCAAAGCGTTCCTATTCGAAGCGGGGGATGCTTAGTTGAGGATCTGGATCGAGTCGCCCTTATCGTCGAAGATAAAGCGCGTCTCGAAGAGTTCGGCACCTTCGGAACCGACGACCTTGGATTGGATCGTCAGGCGGTGCATCAGCTTGCCTTCGTGTCGGATCACGCCCGAGTAGAAGTACTGTACGAGCGGCGTGACCGAGTCTTGCAGCGGCGCGAGACGCCGGCGCTCGACCAAGAGCTTGAGGAGCACGACCTGCAGGTTCTGCGGTAATAGGCGGCTCGCGTCGTCCGGCGTCAGGCGCACGGTCACGAGCTCTTCCTGGGCCTTGTTGGTGTCCTCGGCGACCGGCTTGTCGGTGGTGTAGCGGATGATGGCGTCCCAGTCGTCTGCGGAGATGCCGGTGAACTTCATGCCGTAGCGCCAGACCGATTTGCCTTGATGGGTGACCGTATCTTGCCAGACGGCCTTGGCGCGGATCCGCACGACCCGCGTCTCGATGGTCGCCCGGACCTCGAACTCGTTCTTGCCGACCGGCTCCTGGGTGAGCACGCAGAGGCCCCCGCCGCTGACGTCCAGGCCGATGGCAGGCTTCTGCGAGGCGCCCGCGTCGAGCGAGACGGTCGCCCGATAGGGCTTCCGCTTGCGAGGATACTTGCGCCGATTCGCGTCTTTCCCCGTGAACCACGCGAGGAGCTCGCCCATCATAAGGTTGCGGCCTCCACCGCTGCTTCTGCCGCGGCGCGATCCGAATAACGCCGATAGGCGCTCATTTCGGTGACCACCGAGGCGTGCCCCTTGATGAAGAGGTATTGCCCGTCGTACTCCTGATCGTTGCGGACGCTCGCCCAAAAGCCCGGCAGCACTTCGGCCCGGGTATCCGTGACGTTCCCCGACTTCACGAACCGCGGAAAGATGTCGGGGACGTAGCGCATCCCGGTGACGTGTCCGCTCGCATCGACCGTAAAGCTGCCGTCGCCGTGATTCGCATCGCGGCGGAGCGACGTGAAGCGCACCGCACCGGCGTCCGCGGCGTAATCGTACTCGCCGATGTGCCGGCTATCGAACGGCACGGCGAAGCCGCCGCCGGACTGGCCGGCCAGGAGTTGGCGTTCGAGGTCGCGCTTCTTCTGCGCGCTCACGTCGGCGCCGTTGGAGAGAAAGCGCAGGACGCGCACGCGGACCAGATCCGGTCCTTGGGCGGCGACTTCGAGGACGACGTCGGCGTGCTCGTGCATCGGGCCGCCGTCCATCGCGGTGATCTGGTGGATCCGATAGACGATCGAACCCGCGCGATCGTGCTGCGCCACTTCGGCCGCGCGAACGACGATAGCCGGAACCACTACGCGTTCGCCTTGGTACGTTCGGCCAGCGTGACCGCGACGAAAGCGGCGACTTCGCTCGGCAACGTGCCGCGCCCGAAGCCGGCGTCGTAGCCGAGTTCGCTTGCCATCAGGTTGGTGACGCGCGGACCGCCGCAACAGAGCACGACCTTGTCGCGCAGCCCTTCGGCTTCGAGCAACTCCGAGAGCGCCGTGAAGTTCTTGATGTCGCTGCCCTTCTGGGTCACGATCTGCGAGGCGAGCAGGGCGTCGATCTGCTTTTCCTTGGCGAACCGGACCAGATCTTCGACCGCGACCTGACTCCCGAGGTTGAACGTCTCGAACGTCTGATAGCGCTCCAGTCCGTAGTCGCCTTTGTAGCCCTTCATATTGAGGATCGCGTCGATACCGACCGTATGCGCGTCGGTCCCGATGCATGCGCCCGCGACCCGGACGCTCCGGCCGATCCGCTCGCGCACGAACGCATCGACCTCTTCCATCGACATCGCGTGTTCTTTGGCGGAGGGCGCCTTGATCGATGAGACGTCGATGCCTTGGGGCGTGGCCGCATAGGCGACGAAGAACGAGAAGCCCTTGGCGATCCGCCGGCCTTCGACCACCTGGACGTCGGCGAAACCCATCTTGGCGATCAACTGGCGGGCGGCTTCGTCGGCCGCTTCGCTCCACTCGATCGGGAGCGTGAACGAGAGCTGCACCTTGCCGTCGTCGAGCGTATCGCCGTACGGCTTGA
>JBEPVY010000112.1:0-7190 GCA_041690835.1 Vulcanimicrobiota bacterium
TCGTCTGATTTCAAGTCAGATGCTTTCGACCACTCAGCCAACTCTCCGGAACCGCCCCCGTGGGTTCAAACTGCCCCCGAAGCCGTCCTCTAGTACGCCGACGTCACCATCCGTACGGCCGTAGCGTTGTGAGCATATGAGAACAGCGATCGTCGCGGCATTCTGCCTGGCACTGGCCGCCTGCGGCGGCCGGCCGCCCCAGGTGCAACCACCGTATCCGAACCCGCGCGCGAACGTCAGCGAGACGCTCAACATCGGTCTTGCGGCATCGTCGGTCGCGGCCTACTTGAACGCGATCGAAAACGATCCGGCGTTCGCCGGCGACGCGGTCGGCATACAGGCGATGCCGCAATACGCCCCGCGCCTACGCGCAAGCGTCGCAACGCGGAGCTACACCGACGCATTCGACGACGCCCAGACCAAAGCGCGCGCACTCGCCGCCCACCTCGGCGGGCATCTCGGCGGCGTCCGCAGCATCAGTGAAGTCTCGAGTACGTTCCAGGATCGATTCGCCCGCACGAATGGGCAAGGCAGCCGCGAGAATATCGCCGCGCCGGGCGTATCGACCGAGCCGAGCGGACTGACCACCCTGACCGTCGCCTTCGCGAGCGACCGCGGCGAGATCACCGTCTATGGCTCGCATGCAGCCGAACAGGCGCAAGACGCGCTACAGTACGCAAACGGCGTCTCGCTGATGTTGAATACCCGCGGCAAGGATCTCGCCGAAGCCTCGGCACGGCTCAAGTCGCTCGATTCGACAGCCCGCCGGATCGCCTCGCGCTACGGCGCAGACGCCTCGAAGATCACGGTCCAAGCGGCAAACGTCAGCTCCTACTGATCCGCCCCAGCTATCCGGCGGGAGGCCGCCCGCTTGCTTGCGAAGGCGCCTCTAGTCACCGAACTGACTGGAGGACGCCCACATGTCCAACGTTCACTCCTCTTCGGTCCTAGCCGATCGCGTCGATCGACTCGAAGCACAGACCGCACACCTTCGTCGCGACGCCTCCCGCATGAGACTCCTGGCCATGCTCGCCTGCGCCGCACTCGTCGGCATCACCGGCATCGGCGCCGCCGCCGTGACCAGAAGCGCATCCCCGATCGCCTTCACCGACACCCAGGGCCACACGCGTATGCGTCTCGACGCCACCGGCGTGCATCTCTTCGACCCGGCCGGCAAAGAGCGCATCATGATCGGCTACAACAGCAAGGGTCAACCGGCGATCCACATCAACGACAAATACGGGATCGAACGCGAGTCGCTCTATCTCGACCAAGATCAGGAACCGATCCTCGCGCAATACGACAAATCCCAGAACACGCGCGCGCAATATTACGTCAGCAACACCGACGGCAGCGCGCAGATCGATCTCCAAGCCGCCGACGGAACCACTCGCTTCTTCGTCCACGCCAACGACCTGCCATATCTGGCCTTCGGCGACAAGGGTTACAACCAGCGCGCCTACCTCGGCCTCACCACCGAGGGCTCGGGTCTGTTGCGCATGCGCGACACGAACGGCAAAGAGATCGTCTCGATCGAAGGCCAGAGCGACCCTTTCCTCCGGCTTAGCCAAGCCGGCACCGAACGCGCCTTCTTCGGCGTCAACAACGGCGAAAAAGGCGAACTCGAATTCGAAAACGCCAGCGGCTACAAGAACCTCATCCTCCAAGCCGGCGACCAGCCGTTCTTGAGCATGTACGACCTAGCCGGCAACGACCGCGTCGACATGGGTTTCTACAGCACCGGAGCCCAAGGCATCCAATTCAGCAACTCCGTAGGCACCCTACTCTGGAGCTCTCCCTGAAGTAGTCCGTCGCGTCGGGATTTTGGGAGTGGGGTGTGCTCTAAGCGAGGCGTCTGATTTTTTCGCAATCGCCATGGATGGCGACTTCCTTTGTTCGTTGCGAAAAAACGGACGAGTAGGAGCGCCCCCGGATGGGGCGCGACGAACGTCCGAGTGTGAGCACGCCCCGCTCCCAAAATCCCGACGCGACGGGCTTCTTCGCCCCAAGACTCTAGATCGGTTCGTCCGGAGTATCCGTATGCGCCGCATAATCGCGCGGATCGAAATACCACTCCGGCAGCGAAGCCGGGAACCGGATATCGTTGAACCAGTAGTCGACCGTCTGATCGTCGCCGTTGTACCCATCGCCGACCACGCCGTGGATGCGCGTCACCACCGGACGCCCTTGTAACATCTGCAGATCGACGGTGAAGATCACGCCGAACGACGTTCCGTCGTCGAGATAGAGCCGATCGGTCGCGACGACCTTACGCAGTTCGTAGGTGGTCTTATCCGCGTAGATCTCGCGCAGACGATTGCGTTCGACGTCGCGGAACGGCGCGACCGTCAGGTGGATGAGCGGGCCTTCGACCGCAACGGCGACCACTTTGTACGCGGTCTCGCCGACGGCTCGAACGGTCGCGATGTTCTCGGGCGCGCTCGGCTCCGGCGTCGGGATATAGTCGTTCAGCCCGACGTGTGGCTTGACCGGCGCACGCTCGAACAGATCGGCGGTCGGCGGACCGGGATCGCGCGGTTCGTTGAACGCAGGGCGCTCGAAGGTGAGCGGTCCGCGGTCTTCGTCGCGGTAGACGCGTCGCGAGAGCGCGGCACGATCGGACGAACGGACCCAGACATGCTCCGTATAGCTGTTCGCGTAGTCCGGAAAGCCGGCGGCCGAGTCGTTCTTGCGGATGATCGTGTACGAGACGAACGGCGGCGGCGGCCGATGGCTCCGGAACACGGCGCGGATCTTCTGCAGAATCGCCTCGGGAGATGGAAGCGGTGACGGGAGCAGCGTCGCGGTCGCCCGGTGGGGAGACGAAGCCGAACCGACGCGGGGCGACGCGATCGCAAGCGTCGCGGCGAGCGCGACGGTACATGCGCCGACTTGGATGTAGAACGGGAAGCGCGGTGAGGCCATATCCCCTACCTAACGCTTCCCGCTGAGATTTCGCTACGGACCCGGATGAAAATTAACTTCCGCCGCCGTCCGAAGAGGATTCGCCCGGCGAGGGCGCCGTCGAGGGCGCGGCCGAGGCCATTGCCGCATCGCTCTTGGTGACGTGGCTGATGGTGATCTGGGTCTTGCCGTCCTTGGCCGAGAGCATCACGCTGACGACCTCTTTAGAACCCTGCTCGCCGACCTGGAAGCTCGCGAGCTGGGTGTCGCCGCTGGCCATCTTCAGCTTCTCGGATCCGGCCGGCATCTTGCTCCTGTAGAAATCGTAGACCGTCTCGAACGGGTCGGCCGAAGTGAAGCTCGCGGTGTCGCTGGTCTGGTCGGCCGTGCTGAACGAGATACCGCCGGCGCCTTCGGCCTGGGTTGCGCCCGGATAGACCGGGGCGCCGAGCTTGTTCGGATCGACGGCGTTGCCGCCGACGCTCATCGAGCCCTCGGAGGTCTTGACGGTGGTCGACGTGTTATCGTCGTTGGTCGTCACGGTGGTGTCGCCGACCGAGACCTTCTTCCCCGAGCTGCAGGCGCCGGTGGCGACGAGCGCGAGCAGGGCGCAGAGAGTAAGAGCAGTACGCATGCCGCCTGCTTGCGGCGGGCTCGTACCCGAATCCTCGCGAAACGGGACGTTATGCCCACCCACATCGCGCGCTTGGAGACGCCCCTCGGTTTCGATCTGTGCGTCACGACCGACGGCGAACGGATCGTCGAGAGCGCGTTCGCGCGTCGCGTGCGCGGACCGCGGGCGCGGCCCGGACATCCGCTCTTGCGCGAGGCGAACGACCAGGTCCGGGCCTACTTCGCGCGACGCTTGGAGCGCTTCGATCTGCCCCTCGAGTTCCGCGGAACGCCCTTCGCCCGCGAGGTCTACGGCCTGGTCGCGACGCTGGCGTTCGGCGAACTGATCTCGTACGGCGACGTGGCCAAGGCCCTCGGGCATCCGCTCTCGCATCGGGCGGTCGCGGCCGCCATGGGCCGCACGCCGCTCGATCTGTTCGTGCCGGCCCACCGGGTGATCGGCGCGGACGGCAAGATCAAAGGTGCCGCCCCGAATTCACTTCGGCGGCGGCTCCTCAAGCACGAAGGCTACAGTTTGGCGGCGTCGACCAAGACGATCGCGCGGGAGTTGGTCGCCTTCACATCGCCGTAGGCGGCGAGTGCCGCGCCCAGCGGCGAGCCGGGATCGAGCAGTTCGGTACCCGTCATACCTGCGTACTGCTTGAGTTTCGCGTCGACCGGTCCGCGCAGCATGTCGGGGAGGCTCGGGTATTTCTGGATGAGTCCGATCATCGGGCCGAGTTGCTTATCGAGGCCGGCCGGATCCATCGCGATCAGCAAAATGCCGTGCTTCTTGCCTGCGACATCTTTCTGGAACGCGGCGAAATCGATGCCGTACTTCTTGGCCATCGCGTGCGCCTGATCCATGCTCGTACCCGACGCGGTGACGGCCGTGTAGCCGGGCGGCGGGTTCTTGGTCTGCGCGGCAAGCCAGATCGCGAGATCGTCGAAGCTCTTGTCGCTCCTGGCGATGACCTGCTCGCCGGCGTAGGTGCCGGAGCCCTGCGAGAATGCAGCGCCGCCGGTCTTCATCTTCGACGCGTCGACGGTCTGCGAGAAGTTCTTGGTCGCGAGGACGGTCGCGCCGTCGATCAGCGGAAAATCGGTCGGATTCGTCGCGGTCGCCGCCGGCGCAGCGGACGCGCCTGCGGCGGTCTGGCCTGCTGAGCCGGCGTTGCCCGAACATCCCGCCAGGGCGAGGACGACGACCGCGATGAGCAGGGATGGCGTGCGCTTCATGTTCCCGGCCTTCGAGGAGAACGACGCCGACCCCCCGTAAGGCGTTCGAGAACAGGAGGCCTACATGAAACGCACGCTGATAGCCACGGCACTCGCGGTCCTCGCATTCGCCGTCCCGGCCGTCGCCATGGAACTCTCGGGCAACGTCTATACCGACGCATCGCAGACGATCTCGGTCGCCAAAGGGAACGATTTCCTGATCGCGCTTCCATCCAATCCGACGACCGGATACTCGTGGACGGCGCGCCTCTCGAACGGCTCCGTCGAGGACGAGGGCAGTGCCTACCTGGCGCAGCCGGTGGCTCGCGGGATCGTCGGCTCCGGCGGTCAACAGATCTTTTCGTTCGAGGGCGCGGCGCACGGTAGCGCGACGATCACGTTCTCATACGCTCGACCGTTCGAAAAGGGCATGCCCGCCGCCAAGACCGTCGTCTTTCACGTCACCGTGAACTAAGGATCGCCCGTGTCCGACCGCCTCACCTACGGCTCGTATCTCAAGATCGACGAGTTGCTCGCCTTGCAACGGCCGCTCTCCGAACCGGCCCATCACGACGAACTGCTCTTCATCATCATCCATCAGGTCTACGAGCTCTGGTTCAAGCAACTGCTGCACGAGTTGGATGCGGTCGTCCGGGCGCTCGAGCGAGACGATCTGCTCCGCGTAGCCAAGTGCTTCCGGCGCATCCACACCATCCAGCGGCTGATCGAACAGCAGGTCGACGTGCTCGAGACGATGACCCCGCAAGAGTTCAACCAGTTCCGCGAGCACCTCAATCCGGCGAGCGGCTTCCAGTCGATCCAATTCCGCGAGATCGAGTTCTTGTGCGGCGTCCGCCGGCTCGAGACGATGCAGCACATCCTGATGGACGACGCGCAGCGCGGCCGGCTCGAACGTCGTCTGGCCGAACCGTCGCTCTACGACGCGGTCAAGGCGCTGCTGCATCGGCGCGGCTTCGCCTTCGAGACGTCCGAGGAGCTGATCGCCGCCTTCCGCGAGATCTACACCGACGAGGCTTCGCACTACGACCTGTATCTGCTGCTCGAAGACCTGATCGAACTGGACGAGCGTCTGTTGCTCTGGCGCGGCCGTCACGTCCGCATGGTCGAGCGGATGATCGGTCACAAGCACGGCACCGGCGGTTCGCTCGGCGTCGAGTATCTGGCCAAGACGCTCGGCGCCAAGATGTTCCCGGAACTCTGGGACGTACGGACCTATCTCGGAAGCGAGACCTACGGCTGACATGTCGATCGCTACCACCGCTCGCTTGCGCGATCGCTTCGCCACGCTCGACACTTCGACGTATCTGGTCAGCCATTCGATGGGCGCCGCGCCGCTGGCCGCGCGCGACGCGCTCACGACGTACTGGAACGAATGGGCCGCCGACGGACCGGAGGCCTGGGAGAGTTGGCTCCCGCGGATCGGCGAGATCGCCGACGGGATCGGCTCGATCGTCGGCGCGCCCGCCGGGAGCGTCTTCCTCGGGCCGAACGTCTCGGTCTTGCAGGCCGCCATCGCGACCTGTTTCGATTTCCGGTCCGAACGTAACGAGGTCGTCTACGAAGCCCTGCAGTTCCCGTCGCTGACCTACGTCTGGAACGAGTGGGAGCGGTTCGGTGCGAAGGTGCGCGTGGTCGGCTCCGACGACGGCCGCACCATCCCGACCGAACGGATCTGCGCGACCATCACCGAGAAGACCGCGATCGCGGTGCTCTCGCATGCGTACTACGTCTCGGGCGCGCTCGCCGACGTGCGCGCGATCCAAGCCCACTGTCGTACGGTCGGCGCGATCCTGTGCGTCGATACCTATCAGACCACCGGCGTCGTCCCGTACGACGTGACCGAATGGGATCTCGACATGGCCACCGCCGGCTCGCACAAATGGCTGTGCGGCGGCCCGGGATGCGGTTGGATCTACGTCAAACCCGCGCTGCTCGAACGCTTCCGCCCCGCCGTCACCGGCTGGATGGCGCACGCATCGCCGTTCGACTTCGAGGCCGCGCCGATCCGGTTCGCCACCAACATGTACCGCTTCGGCACCGGAACGCCGACCATCCCCGGGTACATCGTCGCGAAGCCCGGACACGATCTGATCCGCGAAGCCGGCGTCGCGAACATCCGCGCGCACAATACCCGGCTCACGACGGCGCTCGCCGAAGGCGCGCTCGAACGCAAGCTGACCGTCAACACTCCGCTCGATCCGACCAGGCGCGCGGGCTGGATCGGGATCGACTTCCCCGACTCCGAGCGCGTCTGCAAGGGTCTGATCGGGGAGCGCGTCTTCGTCGACTATCGGCCCGGTTGCGGCATCCGCGTCAGCCCGCACATGTACACCACCGACGAAGAGATCGGCCACTTCTTCAGCGTTCTCGACCGCCTGAAATGATCGTCGACCACCGGAACGTCGGGGCGGCGTTTCGGCGGCTCTCGTTGCCGA
>JBEPVY010000113.1:0-7174 GCA_041690835.1 Vulcanimicrobiota bacterium
CGCCGGATGAGATCGCGTCGGTCTGCGCGACGATCAGGAAGTCCGGCTGGCCCGGTGCTTCGTAGAGGACCTTGGTCTTGCCGCGCGCGATCTCGATGCCTTTGTTCACTGAATACTCACTTCACGTTGTTTGGGGAAAGGGGCGATCGCGCCGATCCGGTCCGCGAGCGCGCGAGCGCGTGCCGGTGCGGTGCCGATGTGGCCGGTCGGATCGAGCAAGCGACGGATCTCGGCCGGGTCGACGAGTGACGTCAGCTCTTTGTCGTCGGTCAGCAGTTCCGCCAGCGGATTGTCGCGACCGGCCGCGAGTTCGTCCCAGGCGGTCATGGCAGCCGTCCGGATGGTCTCGTGCAAGTCCTGACGGTTGCCGCCGGCGCGAGCCGCTTCCATCATGATCGCCTCGGTGCCGGCGAACGGGCCGTACGTACGTAGGTTCTGCGCGATCCGGTACTCGTGCACGCGCAGGCCGTCCAGGACTTTACGCGCGAGGGTCACGATCTCATCGGCGCAGAGCAGCGCTTCGGGCAGAATGGTGCGGCGGTTGGCGCTGTCGTCGAGCGTCCGTTCGAGATAGTTCGTCGAAGCGTTCTGCCAGGCGACGTCGCTGTAGCCGATCAGCAGACGCGCGAGCGAATCGATCCGCTCGCACACGATCGGATTCCGCTTGAACGGCATCGCCGAGCTGCCGACCTGTGCCTTGCCGAACGGTTCGGAGAGCTCGCCGAAGCCGGGCGAGCTCAAGATCCGGATGTCCGCGGCGAACTTGGAGAGTGAGGCGCCCAGGCCCGCCAGGCCCGAGAGCAACAGGTAGTCGAGTTTGCGCGGGTAGACCTGGGTCGCGATCTCGCGCGCTTCCAGGCCGAAGCGTTCGAGCACGTGCGCTTCGAACGCGGCCGAGCCGCCGCTGTTGTGCACGAGATGTTCGTACGACGCGGCCGTACCGACGGCGCCGCGCAAGCCCTTGGTCGTGAAGTTCTCGAAGACGAAGCGCAGGTTGGTATCGTCGATCAACAGGTCTTGCGCGTAGCCGGCCAGCCGATACCCGAGGGTGGTCGGTTCGGCCGGTTGCAGATGCGTGAACGCCATGCAGACCAGGTCGGCCCGATCGCGGATCTTCGCAGCGAACGCGTCGAGCAGATGCCGGAGCGAGTCGCCGACCGATGCGAGCGCGCGGCGCAGGCGATAGGTCTCGACCGTGTCCTCGATATCCATCGAGGTCGCGCCAAGGTGCAGCTTGCCGCCGCCGATGGTCGCCTGCGAAGCGAAGACCCGGATCTCGGCCATCAGATCGTGGTGGATCTCCCGCTCGATCGCCAGCGCCGCGTCGAGGTCGACCCCGCCCGCGTGCGCGCGCAGGTCGGCGACTTCGGCCTCGGAGACCAGCCCTTCGGCGGCCTGCGCCTCGGCCAACGCCACCCAGACCTGGCGCCAAAGCCTACGCCGGGTCTCTTCCGAGAACAGCGAACGCAATTCGGCTCGGCCGTATCTCCACGAGAACGGTGACGCATACGTAGAATGATCCATGGGACGCTCAGAGCCTTCGTGACCATACCTAACGTGTCATCCCGAGCGTCGGGAGCCAAGCGACCCTTCCTTACCTGTCATCCCGAGCGTCGGGAGCGAAGCGACCCTTCCTTACCTGTCATCCCGAGCGTCGGGAGCGAAGCGACCAGAGTCGAGGGACGAGGGACCGCCGCCCTACGGCTGCTCGAAGTCCTCGTCGGGAACGGTGTCGGGGAAGGCGATGTCGGTCAGGTCGTCCGCGACCGCCTGGCCACCCTTGGTCGCGTCGATGTGGACGATCGACCAGACCGCCGGGTCTCCAACCGGCGCGAATTCGTAGTGGACCAACCCATGGTGATTGTCGCCGAAGTCCCAGTCGTAGGTCAGGCGCCGGATCTGGTTCGTGCCCTTCTCCACCCAGAGCTGGCGCAGCGGGTAGCGATCGGGATCCCCGAGCGGCTTGAGCTTGAGGCGATAGCAGGCCACTCCGCCGACGCTCTCCTCGCCGTCAAAGCTGACGTCGTACGAGCGCGCTTTGGCGGTGACCGTCGCGATCGCGGTCGTCGAAGCGGGGAGCGGATCGGGCGCGAGGTTCGGCGGCGGCAAAGCCTGTGCGTCGGCGCCGATCTGCCGGAAGAACCCGAGCGGCGTGCCACCCGGGCCGAAGATCAGGCCGCCGTTCATGATCGGCTTGACGGTGGTCGCGCCGTCCTTCGGAACCGTCTCGGCATACGTGCGGCCGTCGGTCATCCGGACCGTGAAGCGCGCGCCGTCGCCCGGATCGCAATGCACCGCGAGCGCCGTATCCGCGCACGGCAACGTGAACTGCACGTAGGCGGGAACCGCGCGCGCGTGCCACGCTGCGGTCGCCGCGGAAAAGACCTGGGCTGCTGCTACCATGTGGCTGGAACTACGTCACGCGCGCGATTTTCCATGCGTTCGCCCTCACATGAAACGCTCAGTCTTGCTCCTCGCCCTCGCGTCGCTCGCTCTCGTGCCGCCGGTTTCACACACGGGTTTGTCGTACGTGATCTACTAATGCGAGAACGTGTAGCCGTTCCCTGAGTTCTTCACATAGCCGACGAAGGTGATGTCGTTGTAGCGACCGATCTCGCGCGGTTCGACCGTTAGAGTATGGTCGAGCACGACGGGATGACCGCAACCGGCCTGGGTCACTTCGGCGCGAACCTTATGGATGACGGCGCGCAAACCATGATCGTCGAACGAGTGCGGCGCGACGCACCACGAGCCTTCGATCTTCTCGTACATTCCCATCGGCCTCGAATAGACCGTGATCCAGGCCCACTTATTGCTCTCGTTGTGGGTGCGGATGTAGCTCTCGCCACCCGCGATCGCCGGGGATGCGACGGCGAAGGCCATCGCGAGCAGGGCCAAAGTGACGATCGAACGTTTCATGCTAGTCCTCATGGGCGTTCAGTGGGTGAAGCTGCCTCTTGCGTTCGAAGCCGGCAACCGAGTGCTTTCCCTCTAACGCACGACTGCCTGCGCGAGTTCCGCGCTGATCCGTTCGACCAGGGTGCGATGGTCCTCGGGGTCGTTACCGGCCTGGCCGGTGACGATCGCCTCGCAGCCGCCGACGGCGCGTTCGTAGGCTCGCTGGGCCCGGGCTTGGCCGATCCGCGAGGCGAGCGGGCGGAGCACCCGTTCGCGCCACTTGGCGCGGGCCGGCAGCTCGCCGCCCGGGCGCGAAAGCTCCCAGATGAAGCCGAACTCGGTCGCCAGCGCCATGAGGAGCGGCATCGCCGCCGCACGCGGCTCGTTGGCGAACAGTTCGTGCGCGATCGCCAGGCCGTCGGCCACGCGCCCCTCGACGATGCAGCTAGCGTACTTGTACGCTTTCGGATCCTCGATCGAGAGACTCTCTTGCTCGAGGTCCTTGAACGTGATCTTCTTCCCCATCAGCGCAAGCTTCTCGAGGTCGTTGCGGACCGCGGCAAGGTCGGCCGTGCTTCCCGCGAGCGCGCCGATGGTGCGCGCGTCGGCGGTCGCGCCGAGTGCATCCAGGGTTTCGTGCACAAAGCGTTCGCGCGCGTCCGCACCGGCGGACGTATCGATGCGCAGCGCCGCACGGCCGACTTGCGGGCCGAGCGGTTCTGGGCGCTTGGAGCGCGGCGAGAGCAGGTCGGTGATGATGAGCGTGTTGCCGTCGGGTACCGCCTGTGCGGCTTCAAGCAGATCGCGGCGCGGCTGCGTCTTCAACGTCTGGGCGTCGGTCAGGATGACGACGCGCCGGTCGGCTAGGAACGGCATCGCCTGGATCGATTCGCGCAAACGCGCCGCATCCGAGAACTCGAGCGCCGGGATCTTGTCGAGGTTGAGATCGCGAACGTCCGGCGGCAACAGCCGTTCGAGCAGCAGATCGAGCGCACGATCCGCGAGCACGCGCTCTTCACCTTCGACGATGACGAGCTTCGGGATCGCCGGCGTCTTGTCGACGAAATCGTAGAACTTCAAACTTTGTCCAACTCTTCAAACGCCTTCGAGACGGGCAGCGAGAGCCACGGGAGCGCCGCGAACGCGATCGTCTCGCCGCACTCGAACACATCTACGCCATCCGGCGAGATGGCGCGGATGGTCTTCACTTCAGGGTCTACGTCGAGGACGAGTAACGTCCCCAACGCGAGATATTTCTTCACCTTCGCCGTTCGATGCGTAGCATTTTCCTTCGGCGACCGGATCTCGATGACCAGATCCGGAGCGATCGGAGGCACGTCGCGATTCGCCACAGGTAGCGCGTCAAGTCGCGATTGCTCGACGAAGCATAGATCCGGTACGAGGACGGTCTCGGAGCCGTCGACCCCACCGGGGCGACACCGCCATTCGATGTTCAGCTCGCCGAAACGCTCCGCCGCTTCGGTCAAGGCTTTATAGATCGCGCCCTGGACCCGCGAATGCGGGCGCTTCGGACTCATCTTGCGCCTCGCAACGCCGTCGAGAATCTCGAGCTCTGGTCGGTCAACCAAGGTCTGCATATATACCTCACGTCCGTCCATCCCACCCGAGGGCGAGATCGACAAGACTATCTTACCGCATCAGGACCGAGATGTTCGGGCGATGTTCGAGCGCGGGGACTTCGTCGGCGTAGGGTGGACGGATCACGCCGTATTCGGTGATGAAGGCGGTCACGAGGCGGCCCGGCGTTACGTCGAAGGCGGGGTTGTAGACCTCGATGCCCTCGGGTGCCGTGCGGACGCCGCCGAAACCGGCGACTTCATCGGCCTTGCGCTCTTCGATCGGGATCTCTTCGCCGCTCTCGATGCCGAAGTCGAACGTCGAGCGCGGTGCGGCCACGTAGAACGGGATCTTGTGATGCGCGGCCAGGATCGCGAGGCCATACGTGCCGATCTTGTTCGCGGTATCGCCGTTGCGCGCGATCCGATCGGCGCCCACGATCACCAGGTCGATCTGCTTGCGCTGCATCGCGATCGCGGCGGCGCCGTCGGGCTGGAGCGTCACCGGTACGCCGGCTTGAAGTGCCTCGAACGTCGTCAGGCGGGCGCCTTGGAGCAGCGGGCGGGTCTCGTCGGCGAAGAGATGCGGGTTCTTGCCGGCGCGCTGCGCGGCGATCACCACGCCGAGCGCGGTCCCGCCGGCGCCGGTCGCGATCGGGCCGGTATTGCAATGCGTCAGGATACGCGCGTTCTTCGGAATCAGATCCAGGCCGGCTTCGGCGATGGCGGCGTCCATCGCGACTTGTTCGCGGTGGATCGCCTGCGCTTCGGCGAGCATGTCTTCGCTGCCGAGCACGCGATCGACGGCCCAGGCCAAGTTGACGGCGGTCGGGCGCGCGTCGCGCACGCGCCGGGCGGCGGCGCGGAAGGCGGCTTCGTCGGGCGTGATCGTGCGCAAGAGCGCGACGCCGTAGGCGCCAAAGATGCCGATGCACGGCGCACCCCGCACGGCCAGCGTGACGATCGCGGCTTCGATCTCGTCGACCGACCGCGCGCGCTCGTGGCGTACCTCGTGCGGGAGCGCGCGCTGGTCGAGATAGAGCACCGCATCGCCGTCCCAGGCGACCGGCGTCACGTCAAAAGTGGGCACGCCCCTTGCTTCGAGCCGCCCCCGCCTTGTCATGCCGAGCGTCGGGAGCGTAGCGACCAGAGTCGAGGGACAGCCTCAAAGCTCCACGTAGAGATCGGCGCCCTCGACCACCACCGGGTAGACGGCTAGGGCGTCCTTGGCGGGGGCGCGGAGTGCGGCGCCGGTGCGCGGATCGAACTTGGAGCCGTGGAGCGGGCAGACGATGCAGTCGCCGGCCATGTGGCCTTCGGAGAGATCGGCGTCGGCGTGGGTGCAGTACGCGTCGGTCGCCCAGATCGCGCCGTAGGCGTGGCAGAGCAGCAAATCCTTGCCGTTCACGTTGACGGCGTGCGGACGCTCGACCGAAACGTCGGCCACCTTGCACGCGAACGTCTTCGTGCGCGGCGCGCCGGTGAAGCGATCGCTCAGATCGGCGACGGTCGCATCCACGATCTCGCGCAACACGTCGACCGCGCTCTCGTGCGTCGTTCCCGCGGCCTTCTGTGCGAGCGACTGATCGACGTCGACCTTCGAAGCCGCGACCAACACGTGATGCTCGGCCGCCTGGACTTCCATCTCGTGCAGCGCTTCGAGTGCTGCATAGACGTCCGGCGGCCAGGCCGCACCGTCGTTCCCATAGGTCGCGAAGAGCGCCTCGACGGCCGCTTCGCGCGCGAGCTTCAAGCGCTCGTAGTCGGCATTCAGCGTCCCCGAGAAGCCGCCGGTCGCGCCGGTCGACTCCATCGTCGGGCGAAGCACGTCGCGATAGACCGCAAGCGGAAAGTCGCTTGCGTACCATTGCGCCGAGGCGATCGCGCGTCGGAGCACCGCCGCTGCGCGCAGATGTGCGACCACCTTCGCCTCGTCGTTGTCGTGCAGCGCGCGTTCGATCGCGAGCAGTTCGGCCCGCTCCGCGATCGCGAAGATCGCAAACGTATGGTGACCGCGCTTCCAGCGCAGCATCACGTTCATGCGGCCGCCTCGATCCCGAGCCACGCGCACGTCGCGCTCATGCCGGCGAATAGCGCCGCGATCTCATCGCGGCCGAGCAACGTCTCCGGCAGATCCGCGAGCACGTCGGCCCACGCCCCGAGCGCGTATGCGGCGAACGTCGCGCGCGACGTTTCGGCCGCGCGTTCCACGTCGAAATAGCGATCGTAGATCAGCGCGTCGCCGGTCGCTAGCGTCTCGGTCTCGTGCGGGTCGATCGTGCCGCGAGCGGGCGCCGCCGCTTGGGCGGCTTCGACGGCGAGGGCGGCCAGCCCGAGGATCCGTCCGCGGAGCGCGTCCGCATCGAGCGCTTCGTTCGTGACCGCATCGCGCAGCGCGTCCAGACCCGCCGCGAAACGTGCGAGCGCCTCTTCACCGACCAGCGGACCGTCGAGCGCGACCTCCCCGCCGCCCGGCAGTAGGATCATAGCGCGGCCAGGGTCGCGGCTGCGATCGCCGCCTCGTAGCCTTTGTCGCCACGCGCCGGATCGGCGCGTTCCTCGGCCTGCTCGAAGTTCTCGGTGGTCAGCACCCCGAAGCCGATCGGCGTTCCGGTCGCGAGTTGCACGTCCATGATCCCGCGCGCGCACTGGCCCGCGACGAAGTCGAAGTGCGGCGTATCCCCGCGGATCACCACGCC
>JBEPVY010000114.1:0-7076 GCA_041690835.1 Vulcanimicrobiota bacterium
ACGTCCTGACCGGCATCGGCTTCCTCGGCGCGGGTGCGATCGTGCGCTCCGGCTTCAATGCGCGCGGCCTCACGACCGCCGCCTCGATCTGGACGGTCGCCGCGATCGGTCTTGCGATCGGGTACTCGTCGATCGAATCGTACATCGTCGCCGTCGGCGCGACCATCATCACCTTCGTCGCGCTCTCGACGTCGGATGCATCGCTGATGCGCGTCTTCCGTTTTCGCCGCCGAGTGACGCTCGGCATCACCTACTCCGTGCCCGAAGGCAGTGAAGCCGCGATCGTCGCGGCCATCGACGCGGGCTGCACTTCGGTCGAAGGCCACGGCGGAACGCTCGTGACCGCCGAGGGTACGGACGAGACGGTCGAGCGGACCTTCAAGGTGGATCTGCACCACGATCTGGATCTGACCGCTTACGTGCGCGGCCTGGCCGCGTTGCCGGGCGTCACGCGGGTCGCGGTCGACGAGTTGTTCCCGGGCAAGTAGATGTTCCGCTCGCTCAAAGCCTGGCTCGGGATCGAGCCGATCAAGCCGCGCGTCGGATTGCGCCCGCATCGGACCGTCGACGTCACATCCGACTACGACGCTACCTACGATCGCGTGTACGCCGCGATCGATGCGGTTCTTGGCGCCAACGTCCGCGACGCCGATCGCAAGAGCGGCATCATCGACGCCGACTTCGGCACCATCGGCAGCGAACGTCTCCGGGCGAGCGTCGAACGCGTCGACGACGCAAACTCTCGCGTCCACATCGAAGCCCGGTATCCGGCGACCACGACACCGCCCATACGTTCGGGCGCCGTAGATGCCTTAGCGGACCATCTAGCCGGTTAACAGCTCCGTGCCCAGGTACGGCTGCAGCACCTTCGGGACGCGCACGGTGCCGTCGGCGTTTTGGTAATTCTCGAGGATCGCGACGATCGTTCGACCGATGGCGAGGCCCGAGCCGTTCAACGTATGCACGTGTTCCGGCTTGGCGCCGGCTTCGGAGCGGGTGCGGATCGCGCCGCGGCGGGCTTGGAAGTCGGTGCAGTTCGAGCACGACGAGATCTCGCGGTAAGCGTTCCCGCTCGGCATCCAGACCTCAAGGTCGTACGTCTTCGCGGCGTTGAAGCCGACGTCGCCGGCGCACAACGCGACGATGCGGTGCGGCAGCTCGAGCGCTTCGAGCAGATCCGCGGCATCGCGCGTCAGGGTCTCGAGGGCGTCGCTCGAGGCTTCGGCGGCGGTCAGCCAGACCAGTTCCACTTTTTCGAACTGATGCAGGCGGATCAATCCGCGCGTATCTTTGCCGGCCGCACCCGCTTCTTTGCGGAAGCACGACGTATAGGCGGCGTACTTGCGCGGCAAGGTGGCTCCGTCCAGGATCTCGTCGCCGTGCAGTGCGGTCAGCGGCACTTCGGCGGTCGGGATCATGAACAGGTCGGCGTCCTGATCCTGGAACATCGCATCCGAGAACTTCGTCAGTTGGCCGGTCGACCACATGGTCTTGCGCGAGACCAGGAGCGGCGGCGCGACTTCCAGGTAACCCTTGGCCGCGGCGCGATCGAGGAAGAACTGGGCGATCGCGCGCGAGAGACGCGCGCCGTTGCCCATCAGGACCGCGAAGCGGCTGCCCGAGAGTTTGGTGGCCCGTTCGAAGTCGATGATGCCGAGAGCTTCGCCGATCTCGTAGTGCGGTTTCGGCTCGAATGCGAACGTCGCGGGCGTACCCCAGCTGCTCACGACCACGTTTGCGCTCTCATCGGCGCCGTCGGGGACGGTCTCGTCGAGCAGATTCGGCGACGATGCGAGCAGGGCCCGTAGTGGCGACTCGGGCGCGTCCGGCGCGAGCTCGTTCGCACGAGTCTCGTTGGCGGCGACGGCCTTGGCGATCTCGTCGAGTTTCGGGCGCAGGTCGCGCGCGGCGGCCGCTTTGTCGGCGGCTTTGCCGATCTCGGCCGAGAGCCGGTTCTTCTCGGCCTTGGCGGATTCGAGCGCGGTCAGCGCGGAACGGTACTCGGTATCGAGGCGCAGAATCTCATCGACGAACGACGGATCGTGTCCGCGACGACGGGCTGACCGGCGAACGCGATCGGGATCGCGACGAACGACGACAATATCCAACATGGAGAACCGCCGGATTATGCAGCCCGCGAACGCCTTCCTATCTACCGGCGGTTTTGACGAGACTCGGCTGCTCGCGCCGTCGCAGGCGATCGCGCTCTATCTGGCCACCGTCCCGGCTCCCGAGCCCCGCGTCGAACGCGTCGGGCTCGATGCCGCCGACGGACGCGTGCTCGCAGCCGACATCCTGGCCGATGCGGACTACCCGCGCGCGGCCCGCTCGGCGATGGACGGCTTCGCGCTCGCGGGCGGCGGGAGAGCCGGAAGGTTCAGGCTGGCAGGCGAGGTCCGCATGGGTGCGCCGTTCGCCGGGATGGTCGCGCCGGACAGCGCCGTGCAAATCCCGACCGGGGGCGTGCTCCCGCCCGGCACGGATGCCGTCGTCCCGCTCGAAGAGGCGCGGGTCGAAGGCGACGCCGTTCATCTGCCGGCAGTCGTGGCCGGGGATTGCGTCACTCCACAGGGCTCCGACATGCGCGCCGGCGCCGTCGCGTTGCGGGCCGGCCGGCGGATCGGCGCACCCGAACTCGGCGTCCTCGCGACCCTCGGCATCACCGCCGTGCCGGTCTACGCGCGACCCCGCATCGCCGTGCTCTCGAGCGGTGATGAGATCGTCGCGCCCGACCGGACCCCGGCATCCGAACAGATCCGCGACTCCAATCGCTACGCGATCGCCGCCTCGTTGCGCGCGATGGGTGCGGAGCCCATCCACGGCCCGACCGTCTCCGACGAGCCCGGCGCCCTCGAAGCCGCCCTGCGCGCGGCCCTCGCGACCTGCGACGGCGCGATGCTCTCGGGCGGATCCTCGGTCGGCGAACGCGACCTCACCCCCGGCGCCGTCGCCGCGCTCGGGCCACCGGGCGTGGTCGTCCACGGCCTGCGGATCAAGCCCGGCAAGCCGACCGTGCTCGGCGCGAGCGGGTCCAAGCCGGTGATCGGCTTGCCCGGCAATCCGGTCTCGGCCCTGATCGTCCTCGAGGCTATCGTGGCACCGATCGTCGCGCGGCTGGCGGGCGCGGCCGCCCCGGCCGCGCCGGTCGAGGCGACCTTACGTTCCTCACTCCGAGGGCGTTCAGGTTGGACGAATTACGTGCCGGTCGCGTTAGAAGATGAGGGCGGCCACGCGGTGGCGCAACCCCTGGCCTTGCATTCCTCGCTCGTCAGCTTGCCGGCCCGGGCCGCCGGGTACGCGATCGTGGGTGAAGATGACGCTCCGCTCGAGGCCGGCACGCGCGTGACGGTTCGGCGGTTTCTCTCGGGAGGTCTCCGGTAGTCGTGCTTCGTCCCGCTCCGATCGTCGCCGCGCTGCCCGCCAACACGCCGTTCATCGGGCCCGAGCGCATCATGCGCGAACGGGGCTTGGGCGAGCTGGTCCGGCTGGGCGCGAACGAGAGCGCGTTCGGCCCGGCTCCGAGCGCGGTCGCCGCGATGGCACACGAACTCGAACGGACGGCCTGGTACGGCGATCCGGACTCGCTCGACCTGCGCGACGCGCTCTCCGAAAAACACGGCTGCCTGCCGGATCACATCTGCATCGGCGCCGGTATCGACGATCTGATGGGCCTGGCCGTCCGCGCGTTCGTCGCGCCGGGTGCGATCGCGGTCACGTCACGCGGCACCTATCCGACCTTCGACTATCACGTCGCCGGTTACGGCGGCACGATCGTCCGCGTTCCGTATCGAAACGACGATCGTCCGGATCTCGACGGCCTGGCGGCGGCCGCCCACGCGACCTCGGCCGCGATGGTCTATCTCGCCAATCCCGACAACCCGAGCGGAACCTTTGCGACGATCGACGAGATCGCGCGCTTTCGCGCGGCCTTGCCGGAGCAGACGATGCTCTTCCTCGATGAAGCCTATGCCGACTTCGTCGAGGCGGCCGAGCTCCCGGGCAACTCGTTCGACCCGAACCTGTTGCGCATGCGCACGTTCTCGAAAGCCTACGGCATGGCCGGCGCCCGCATCGGCTACGCGCTCGCACATCCGGATATCGTCGCGACCTTCCAGAAGATCCGCCTGCATTTCGGGGTCAATCGTAGCGCGCAGATCGGCGCGCTCGCTTCGCTCCGCGACGATGCCTTTCGCGCCCACGTCGTCGCCGAGACGGCCCGGGGTCGGGCCGAGTATGCGGCGCTCGCCACCCGGATGGGCTTCGCGAGCGTGCCGTCGCGGACCAACTTCGTCTGCATCGACGTTGGCGGCGTGGCCCGCGCGACCGCCATCGTCGACGGACTCCTCGCGCACGGCGTCTGGATCAGGAAACCGGGCGCGCCCCCGCTCGACCGTTGTATCCGCGTCACGGTCGGAACCGAGGCGATGCGCGCGGCCTTCGCGGCGGCATTCCGCGAGGTCGTGGCGAAGGTGCCCGCATGACCGACCGGCCCGTGCGCTACGCGATCATCTCCGACATCCACGGCAATCTCGAATCGCTACAGCACGCGCTTGCCCTGATCGATCCGCAGGACCGCGTGCTCTGCCTTGGCGATACGGTCGGTTACGGTCCCAACCCGAACGAGTGCGTGCGGTTGGTCCGCGAACGTGCCGAAGCGAGCGTCCTCGGCAACCACGACCTGGCCGCGATCGACAACTTCGGCGTCGAGTACTTCAACGAAGCCGCCAAACTCGCGATGAACTGGACGCAGGACGTGATCGACCCCGAACATCGGCAATGGCTCAACCAGCAGTCCTACGAGCTGCGCTATCCGGAGTTCCTGATGGTGCACGGCGCGCCCAAGAACTACTTCGAATACATCCTCGATAAGAAGACGGCAAAGCGCGCTTTCGATGCGACCGACGCGCCGCTGATCCTGGTCGGGCACACGCATATCGCCGAGTATTACGCGCTCGATGCGGACGGCGCGATCTCACATCGGCACATGCAGCAGGGCGGCGAACTGATCATGGAAGAGGGCAAGCGGTACATCGTGGACGTCGGCTCGGTCGGACAACCGCGCGATCTCAACCCGCATCCCTCGATCGCGTTCTACGAACCCGCCAAGCGTCGGGTGGAGTGGATCCGCTACGAGTATCCGATCTCCGACGTGCAACACAAGATGAACGACGCCCATCTGCCGCACTACCTCGCGACCCGGCTCGAGGTCGGGCGTTGAGCGATCCCGATATCCCGATCGACGACGGCAACTGCTTTGCGTGCGGTCCGGAGAATCCGATCGGCATGCACCTGCATTTCGAACGCGACGGCGACGGCGTCCGCGCCGAAGTCACGCTCGCGCCCGAGTTCCAGGGTTGGCGCGGTATCGCGCACGGCGGCATCGCGATGGCACTGCTGGACGAGGCGATGGCGCACGCGGCCGGCGCGGCCGGCCATCGCGGCGTGACCGCGAGCCTGGCGACCCGGTTTCGCAGACCGGTCCCGCTCGGCGAACCGCTGATCCTCACCGGGCGCGTTGCGGATCGCCGGCACAAAGTGCTCTTCCTCGAAGCCAGCGTCACCGATTCGCACGGCACGCTCTTGCTCGAAGGCGAAGGCAAGTTCGTTTCGCGCGCCCCGATCGCCGCCGCCGTCGACCGCCGGAACCCGGGGTAGGCGCGTGGCCAAGATGAAGCAGGGCCGCGTCGCGGACGCGGCTGCGGAGAAGTTGAAGGCGACGCCTTCGTTCGACAACCGTCGCGCGCGGCATGAGTTCGCGATCCTCGATAGCATGGAGGCCGGCCTCGTGCTGACCGGGACCGAGGTCAAGTCGATCCGCGCGGGCGGGATCTCGCTTGCCGAAGCCTACGCGCGCATCAAAGACAACGAAGCCTGGCTGATGGGCCTGCACATCCAAGCGTACAAGGAAGGTTCGTTCTCGAACGTGGAGCCGCTCCGTCCGCGCAAGCTGTTGCTGCACCGGGATCAGATCAAGAGCCTCAAGAGTCAGGTCGCGGAGAAGGGTCTCACGATCGTCCCGCTACGCATGTACTTCACGCGCGGTAAAGTCAAAGTCGAGATCGGCGTCGCCCGCGGCAAGAAGCTCTGGGACAAACGCGCCGACACCGCCAAGCGCGACGTCCAACGCGAAATCGCCCGCCACATCCGCTAGCGTTGTCATGCACCTTGTCATGCCGAGCGTAGGCGCCAAGCGCCGTAGTCGAGGGACAGCCGCAAAGCGAAGGCTTCGTGGCGTCCCTCGACTACGCTTCGCTACGCTCGGGATGACAAGGGCGGTACGCTTCGCTACGCTCGGGATGACAAGCAGGTGCCCCCCCGCATGAGAGGCGCACATCCGGAGCGGGCGTTGGTCGATCGACTCGAGCGTGAGGGCGTGGTGCGTTTCGGCGAACGCATCGTGGTCGCGTGTAGCGGCGGACCCGACTCGGCCGCGTTGGCCGGTGCGCTTGCGGCGCTGGCGAAGCCGCTCGACCTTGCGCTTACGCTCGCGTACGTCAATCACGGGACGCGCCGATCGGCGTGGCAGGATGAATGCGTCGTGCTTCGGATCGGCGCGACCTTCGGATTGCCGGTGCGTACCGTTTCACTCGCGAGCGGGGCCGGCGACGAAGCGAGTCTGCGCGACGGACGCTACGCCGCGCTGCAATCCATCGCGCGTCGAGCCGAGGCGACCGCGATCGCGACCGCGCACCATGCCGAGGACCAGAGCGAGACCGTGCTGCTCGCGCTCTTCCGCGGGACCGGCGCGGCCGGGCTTGCCGGGATGACCTCGCGCCGGCCCTTGGCCGACGGGCTCGACCTGATCCGTCCGCTCTTGCTCGCACCGGCCTCGGAGTTGCTGACCTACTGCCACGCCGAGGCGCTTCCGTACGCGGTCGACCCG
The DNA here is from genome assembly GCA_041690835.1 of Vulcanimicrobiota bacterium. Classification (GTDB taxonomy): domain Bacteria; phylum Vulcanimicrobiota; class Vulcanimicrobiia; order Vulcanimicrobiales; family Vulcanimicrobiaceae; genus JALYSX01. Next base: position 6,884 of record JBEPVY010000114.1, read on the forward strand.
ACCAATGCGGACGACGAACTGCGCCGCAATGCGGTCCGCCAGGCCCTGACCGGCCTGCGCCCGCTCTTCCCCGGCCTGGACGAAGCCATCTCGCGGGCGGCCGATCTGGGCGCGGCCGAGGCGGGCGAGACCCCCCGCGCGGCCCTGCGCAGGCAGGTAAGAGCGGCCGTCGGGGCCGATTGTGGGCTCAAGG
>JBEPVY010000115.1:0-7073 GCA_041690835.1 Vulcanimicrobiota bacterium
TATCGCGCGCTCAAAGCCGCCCACGGCGACGGCCGCATCCACGCCATCGAACTCAAGACCACCGTCGCGGAGTAACGCCATGTCCGAACAGCTCAAGACCGAAATCGAAAACGAAGTCGGCGCCAATACGATCCTCGTCTACGGCAAGGGCACGAAAGACGCACCCCGTTGCGGCTTCACCCTCGAGACGGTCCAGTTCTTCAACAACTTCGGCTACCCGTTCGAAGTCGTCGACGTGCTCGAGAACATGCAGAAGCGCGAAGCGCTCTCGCAGATGACCGATTGGCCGACCTTGCCCAAGGTCTTCATCAACGGCAAGTTCTACGGCGACACCGACGTTCTCGGCCCGCTCGCCGAGAAGGGCGAGCTGCAGCAGATCCTCAAGGACGCGTTCGGCAGCGAAGCGCCCAAGACGACCATCAACCTCCACTAAGCGATGATGTTTGACACGATCGTCGACATCCGCACGATCGCCGAACGGCGGGCGGATCCGCGATTGATCCTGGTGGATTGCCGGCACGGGCTGGCGGATTTCGGCGCCGGGCGGCGTGCGTATGATGAAGCGCACATCCCCGGCGCTTTTTTCGCGGACACCGAGACCGATCTGGCGGGAGAGAAGACCGGTACGAACGGGCGGCACCCCCTACCGGATCGCGACGCGTTCGTCGCGTTTCTGCGCCGAAACGGCGTGAACGACGATACGCAGCTGGTCGCCTACGATGCGGGTGCCGATATGTTCGCGGCGCGCTTCTGGTTTCTCATGCGCTGGATCGGGCACGAAGCGGTCGCCGTGCTCGATGGCGGGTTCGCCGCATGGTCTGCAGCGGACTACCCCGTCAAATCCGACGTTCCGGTCCGCGCACCCGGAAGCATCGGCGCGCGCGAACCCCTCGACGGCCTGCTCGATGCGAGAGCCGTTGCGGCCGGAGCCGGCGTATTGCTCGATGCACGCGCGAGCGAGCGTTTTCGCGGCGAAGTCGAACCGCTCGATCCGGCCGCGGGCCACATCCACGGCGCTCGCAATCGCTGGTTCAAAGAGAACTACGACGAACGCGGCTTCTGGAAATCACCCGAACGTCTAGCCGAAGAGCTCGCCGAACACGGCTCGTCGCACGAGATCGTGCACTACTGCGGCTCCGGCGTTTCGGCCGCGGTGAACCTGCTCGCCTACAAGAGGGCCGGGCTTACCGGCTCGCGCGCGTATCCGGGCGGCTGGAGCGAATGGTGCGCCATCGAGCATCCGAACGCGGGCCCGCGCCCCTAGAGGACTTCCATCACCGTGCTACTCGCCTCCCGCCGGAGATCTGGCCTGTCTACGCCGTCGGAGAAGACCTAGCAACGGGAGACTCGTGAAGGCGGCCGCCACGAGGACGAAGGCGAGCACGGCGACACCTCGGCGATGCGGAATATCCGCACAGGCCGCATAGCCGTCGCCAAGTTCGGTTTGGGCGCACGTGAAGAAGATACGGTTTCCGGCGTTCATGTGGGCGATCGTCTCGGGAGCCGGCATCCACGCATCGCCCTCGAGCGCATACCTGCGCACGCGCGCGATCTCACCTTCGGCGACGTCGAGCGCGTCGAACGAGGGGGCGTTGCCATAGATCGGACTGATCGACGACACCACCAGCAACGGGACGCCGCCGACGTCGCGGTGGTCGTCACTATGTTCGTGCCCGGCGATGAGGCTTGCGATTCGGGCTCGGTTCCTTGCAACGGTCGCGACGAACGATTCGTCCGGGTCGTGCGCCAGGAACGGAACGACGGCTACTCCTTGGATCAGCGACGTCGAATAGGCATCGATTCCCGGCGGCACGTGCATCGCGATGACATTGCGCTGACCCGACGTCTGTTTTGCGAGGACGCCCGCGAGCCACTGCAGTTCCGTGATGCCGGATGCCGGCGCGAACGGCGCACATCCATCGAACCGCCACGACCAGAGCACGCTGTTGAGGACGATCGCTCGCGCGCGCTCCGGCAGGGCGGCCGTGTAATAGCCACCACGCGCGAACTGTTGGATGAAATCTGGCGCCGCGCCACGACGATTCACCAGCGGCGCCCAGATCTCCGCGAGACCCTTGAGATACGCCGTATCCGAGCCGATGCGGTAGTCGCCGCACGGGTCGTCGTTGTTGCCGACCGCGACGACGAACTGCGCGTGCGGAAACGCCCGATCGAACGCGCCCGCGATCCGACGCATCGTCGCAAGTCCGTCGCCGCGGAAGTTGTGCGCGAGCAGATCGCCGGTGATCACGACGACCGGCGGATCCGGCTCCACGCGACGCATCTCCGCAACGGCGGATGCGAACAAGGCGCCGTCGCTATCGTGCCCGACCGGCGCGAGCGTTTCGTAGTGCGCACCCGGATCGAGATGGACGTCGCCGACCGCGAGCCACGGTCGGTCCGCCGCGTGTGCCGGCGCGCACAGCGCCAGGACGAGCGCGAGGCTAGCGCTTAGCCGGCGGAGGAACGGCAAACGGTTTGGCGATCGCGCCGGCCGGCGATGCGGCCAGGCGAGCGAGGTCTTCTTCGCTCGGCTGCTGTGAGAAGTCGCGGCAAGCATCGACGAAGCAGTAGAAGCCGAACGGCTCGTCGCCGCGGTTCAAGAACTGGTGCGTCTCGAGAGGGCCGACGTAGATCACGTCGTTCGGGCCGATCTCGCTGATGCTCTCTCCGACGACCGCGTGACCGAGGCCCCGCTTGACGATGACGTAGTGCTCGTGTTCGTGCTTTTCGTAGCGCGATGCGGCCCCCGGCTGCAGCTCGAAGTAGCGCAGCTCCATTCGCGGGCCGGGCTCGCCCGGGTCGCCCTTCCGGCCGCCCAGGATCGTATGACGCTCCACGCCCACATCGGGCGAGCCGGGGCGATAGCCCTCGATCTCGACGCCGCTCCAGCCCCGCTCGGTCGCGGGAATTACCTTACCTGCCATGATGACCGCTAGCATATCACGCCGGGCACTAGCCGACCTGATGAAAGAATCGGCGCTTGACACCGGACGTTATAACGAGTGTAATAACATGACCATGAGCACCCAGCGAAAGTCAACGGGCCTGAAAGTCACCAAGATCGGAAACTCGCTCGGCGTCATCTTACCAAAAGAAGTTCTCGGCATGCTTGGCGTCGGCGCGGGCGACTCGGTTCACGCCACCGCCGCGCCCGACGGTATCCTACTAACACCCTTCGATCCCGAGTTCGAGCGACAGATGGAGATCGCCGACCGGATCATGCGCAAGGATCGCGACATCTTACGCGCCCTCTCGAAGTGAGCGCCTGGCGCTGGGTCGCTCCGGCGTTCGTCTTCGCGGTCCACGCACGTCAGATCGCCGAGCATGGCGGTCTCGATGGGGTCCGCGATCGGAACGCGGTCGAGTCGGCTCTTGCGCGTCCGCAGAATCTCGCGGCGCACGGCGAGCCCGATGCAGCGGATCTGGCGGCGGCGTACGGCTTCGGAATCGCCCGAAACCACGGCTTTGCCGATGGCAACAAGCGCAGCGCGTGGGTAGTCGTCCGCGTCTTCCTTGAGGACAACGGCTTCGACTTGGCATTCGACCCGATCGACGCGGTACGGACGGTCGAGAGTCTCGCCGCGGGGAATCTCGAAGAAGCGGCCTTGGCCACATGGATCCGCGAACGCCTCACACGATACGACGCGTCGGAGTAGCATCATGAGATATTGGCTCTTCAAATCCGAACCCGACGGGTACTCCTTCCAGCGGCTGGCAAAAGAGAAGACGACCGAGTGGAGCGGCGTCCGTAACTTCCAGGCTCGCAATAATATGATGGAGATGAAGCGCGGGGATCTCGGCTTCTTCTACCACTCGTCGATCGCGATTCCGGCGGCCGTCGGGATCGTCAAGGTCGTGAAGGAAGCCCATGCGGACGAGACCGCCTTCGAGAAAGGCGGCGACTATTACGACCCGCGCAGCACGCCGGTCAAACCGCTCTGGCAATGCGTGACGGTCGCCTACGTCGAGCCGCTCGAGCACGACGTGACGCTGGCGCGGATGCGCGGAGATCCGCGCCTGGTCGGGATGGCGTTGCTCCGGCGAGGGCAGCGACTCTCGGTTCAACCGCTGACTCCCGACGAATGGAAGATCGTCCTCGATCTGAGCTGCACGCCGGAATAAGAAAAGGGCCCGCCGATCCGGCGGGCCCTTTCGTTTGCGCTCTTGCGAGTCGCGGTGGCGTTCCTACGGACGCGTGCCGGTGCTGAAGTTCAGCGTCAGCGTGAACGTACGCGGGCCGATCGAGTTCTGGTTGGTCACCAGGCTCTGCCCGTTGAGAAGGCCGATCGGGATGCCGGCACCCTCGGTGGTGTAGAGGTTCGGGTAGGCGTTGAAGATGTTCGCGACCGACCCTTGGATCGAGATGCTCTTCGTCGCCGGCACGCGGAGCGTGGCGTTAGCCACCCAGAACGCGGGCAGGTTGAGCGAGTTGTGATGTCCGTAGAGCTGCTCGCCGAACGAGGCGTAACCGCCGCCGACGAAGCGATACGACAACTCTCCATACGCCTGGGCGTACGGGATGTTGTGGTTATTGACGCCCTGGAAACCCGAGGTGCTGCCCGGGGCGCCGAAACCGTTGGTTCCGTTACCGTTGAAGTTCTGGCCGTCGATCACGGCCAGGTTCGTGCCCAAGACGTTACAGCTCGTCACCGGATTCGTCGAGTAGAAGCACGGCGGCATGTTGTACGGGTACGCGCGAACGAGCGCGCCCTGCAGTTTGTAGCCGAGGCCGACCGACGGACGGCGCTGCAACTGGACTTCCACGCCCGCATACCGGACGTTCGTCAAGTTGATGTTCTGCGACGTGACCAACGGGGTCGTGCCGTCGCCGGGTCCGCAGGTCAGCGTGACCGGGTCGAAGTTCTGACACGTGATCGAGCTCTGCGCCGAGTATTGATTCCAGAGCGTCGAGTTGTAGACGTCCCACGAAAACTCGGTGGCCAGATCGTTGCCGAAGCGGGCGCTTCCGCCGAGATCGTAGCCGAACGAGGTTTCCGGCAACAGATCGTTGCTCTGTGCCCTATTCGTGCAGAACGGGTTGCCGACGACGCACGACGGGGTGCTGCCGACGCCGTAGAGTCCGAGGTACGGCGGCGCGATGGCCGAGCCGGCCGCGAAACGCCAGATCGTGTTGCTGGTCGGGCGGAAGGTCAGGCCGACGCGCGCATCGTTATGGTTGAAGCGCGTTTCCTGGAACGTGGAGCCGCCGTCGCCGCTAAACGTCGTATCGTAGCTGTTCAGGTAGCCTGCCAGCACGGCGTTCCATTTCGGTCCGAACTGGAAGCTGCCGCGAACGAGCAGGGTGCCCAGCGTCTGAGCCGAGCCGTCCGGAACCGCGTCGGCCGCGTTCGGCGCGCCTGCGTAGCTATACGCGTGCGTGCGGAAGGTGTTGCGGTCGTACGAGGCCGTGAGGTTGTCCGCGCCATCGGCGAACGGATGATCCCACTGGAACGAGGTACCGTGGATCTTGTCTTCTTCAGCGGAGCGGAAGAAGAACGAGTTGTAGAACTGTCCCGGGCTGCTGCTCGCGTAGGGACCCGAGGAGACCAGCGCGCCTGCAGCGTTGTACTTGCAGAGCGTCGGCGTCGAGCCACTGTTGGTCCGGTTCGGGTTGGTCGCCCAGTTCAACGGCAGGTTGCCGTTGGTGCGGCAGTAGTACTGCGCGTTCGTGCTCGCATCGAAGTTGATGTGAACCGGCGTCCCGTTGTAGTAGACCTCAGAACCCGAACAAGCGCCGTAATTATTGCCGGTGCCGGTGCTGCCGGTGCAATAGGCACCGTAGGCCGTGTTATCCAGCGAGAACGAATCGAACGGGCTGGTCAGACCGGTCGACTGGAGACGATTGATCGACGCACCGTAGTAGCGCGCGAGGATCGTGTCGTGGTTGAGCGTCGTGCGAAGCTCGCCTTGGAAGACGGGCTCGTTATTGACTTCCCATTCGCCCGGCGGCGTGAAGACGTTCTGATACGTCAAGTAGCGAGCGCCGGGGGTGAGTGCGCCGGTGTAACCCGGGCACGCGTTGCTTCCGCCGGTCGCGGACGGGCCGCACGGCGTGAACTGCTGGTCGTAACCGTAGACGTGGTTGCCGTTCTGGTCGGTCCAGGTCTGGCTTCCCAGGAACGAGCCCGTGAGGGTGGTCGAATGCGAGAAGTTGATCTGGAGCTTGGCCAGCTCGGTACGGTTGTTGTAGACGTGGCTGACCGGGAAGCAGCAGGCCAAGACCTGCACGTTATCGATCGACTGGTTGTTCCAGACGCCGTTCGTCTTGTAGTTGTAGATCGGGTTGGTCGTGAAACCGCTGAACTTGACGCCGTTCACCAGCGCGAAGCGCGGGATGTCCCAATACTGCGACGCGTTGCTGAGCGGACCGGTCTGACCGTAGTCGCCGAATCCGAGGACCCAGCCGATCTTGCCGTTGGAGGTCGTTCCCGAGTACAGGAAGTTCTCGGTCGTGCCGCCGTTCGAGTTCGTGCTGAACTGCGCGTTGAAGGTCGGGATTTTCGTCGGATCCTTCGTGCGGAAGTTGACGAGACCGCCGATCGCGTAGTTCACGTTGGGCGAGGCCGCGCCGGGGCCCTTGATGATCTCCGCGCCTTGGAGGAAGTACGAGTTGAGGAACGTCGTGACGTAGTCGCCGTACAGGCCGACCGCGAGCGGGTGGCCGTCGATCAACGAGGCGGTCTCGAAGCCGAGCGATCCGCGGATCGACGGGAACGAGATCGCGCCGGGCGCGGCATACGTCGCGCTCGTGCCGGGGTGATCGATGACGATACCCGGCGTTTCGTCGAGGACTTTCGCGACCTGCGTCTGCGCCTGGTCTTGGAAGTCTTGCGCGCTCACGATCGCCGACGATGCCGTCGACGTGTTGAACACGGTGCCGCGATGCGCGGTGACGCGCACGATTTCGTGCAGCGACGAGAAGGTCACGACCGGCATCGTCGCATTGACGACGCTGTTCGTGCCCGCAACGACCGCGAGATCGTCGACTTCGGCATTGCTATAGCCGGCCTTCTGGCCGGTTACGACGTAGATGCCCGGCTTGACGTCGGAGATGCTGAAAGCACCCTTCG
>JBEPVY010000116.1:0-7032 GCA_041690835.1 Vulcanimicrobiota bacterium
TTCTTCGACTTGTAGCGGAAGACCAGGATCTTCTTGCCCTTGCCGTGGCGCACGACCGAACCGGTCACGCTCGCGCCCTTGAGCGCGTCGGAGCCGATCTTGATGTCGTTGCCGTCGCTCGCGAGGACGATCGAGTCAAAGGTGATGTCGCTGCCGACTTCCACGTCGTGGAGGTCGGTGGCGATAACGTCGCCCTCGGCTACGCGGAACTGCTTTCCGCCCGTTTCGATGATCGCGTACATAACCACGAAACATTATCAGGTCGTCCCTAGGCTGTCAACGAGAATCGTGTGTACCCCTTGACGCCGATGGGGAAGAGGTGTAGATTAGCATCATAGTCTAAAAAATAGACTAGTCTGAATCAAGGAGCCCACATGGACCCGTCGGAAGCTCAAGAGCACTTGGACCTGGTCGACCGCATCCTCACCCGCAGCGACGAAAACGTCTGCCTGGTCGGCGATATTTTCGTCGCGTGGGGGATCGCCTCGGCCGCCACCGACCTCATCTTCCAACTGCTCATCAGCGGGAAGATCGCGGAGGGTTGGCAGTGGGTCTCGGCCGTCTCACTGATCTGCGCCGTTCTCTATACGATCATCCGAGTCCGGAGGGGGCAGCGTTCGCTTGCGCGGATGACGCTCGCCGCGCGCGATTACGTCAACGTCCTCTGGGTCGTCTTCGGTCTGACCGCGGTCGCCCAGGTGGGCGCCTATCATTTCTTCGGGGGATGGACGGCCCCGGCACTCTGGACTCTGGCCGCCTCGATCTTGACCTGGTACATCGCCCTCTCGGGACGCAACCTCTTCGCCCTGATCGGCGGCTGCGTGCTCGTGGCTTCGCTGATCGTGGCGAGCTACGTCGCCACTCCCGGCTACGTCCTGGCCGGCGGCATGTTGCTGGGGTACGCCGGCTTCGGCGTCGCCGCCATGCTCGCGCGCGACTGACGTGGACGAACTACTGCTCTCGAAGATCCGACTCTCCGTCGTGGCGGAGCTGCTCGGATCGGAGTGGGTCGCCTTCTCGGCGCTGGTGCGCGCGGCCGAGACGACCAACGGTAATCTGGGCGCGCACATCGCGAAACTCGTCGCGGCCGGCTACGTCGATGAAGAGAAGACCTTCGTCGACCGGCGTCCGCAGACGCGCTTTCGCCTCACCGCCCGCGGTCGCGACGCGTTCGTCGCGCACGTCGGGCAGATGCAAGCACTCTTGAAAGGAACGTCATGATCTGCATGCCCGTTACGGTGCCGTATGTCGGCACGCTCTGCACGCCGAACGATTCGCGCAAGCACCCCGCGCTGATCCTGCTCGGCGGATCCGAAGGCGGTGACTCGCAAGCGAAGCTCGCGGCGGTCTATGCCGGTCAGGGATACGTCGCGACGTCGGTCGCCTACTTCGGCGCACCGGGCACGCCCGATGAGTTGGTCGACATTCCGGTCGAAACGGTCGGACACGCGCTCGACGCGCTCTCAGCCCGCACCGATGTCGATGCGGCGAAGATCGGCATCGTCGGCGGATCGAAAGGTGGCGAGCTCGCGCTCCTCGCCGCCAGCGTCTATCCGCAGATCAAAGCGGTCGTCGCGATGGTTCCGTCGCCGTTCGCCTACATGGGTTTGAGCAAGGCGAACTTCCCGAAGGGCTGCTCGTGGACGTATCTCGGCAAAGAGCTCCCGTGCGTGCCGCCCGATGCGGCGGCGGGCCGGGCGCTCGGGATATCGATCCGTCCCGGCAAACCGATCGTTCTGGAGCCGCTCTACGACGCATCCCGCAAGGCGAATCCGGGCGTTACGGATGCGGCGATGTTCCATCTCGAGAACATCCACGGACCGGTGCTCTGCCTTGCGGCCGCAGACGATCAACTCTGGCCGTCGCCCGCGCAGTGCGACGTCGCGATGACCTATCTGAAGGCGCACGCGCATCCGTACGCGGATCGCGAGATCATCTACCCCGACGCGGGGCACACGTTCATGAGCGGATTGCGCGGAGCGCAGTACGCGGTGACGTCGTATCCGCTCGGGGGCGGCATGAGCATGGCCTTCGGCGGGACTCCCGAGGGCGATGCGGCGGCGGCGCGGTCGGCGGCCGACAGCATGAAGGCGTTTCTGGCCGCAGCGCTCGGAACGTAGCGCCTACGCGATCCGCGGGTGGCCGTGCCCGAGCGAGTGGGTGTGTTCGCGCGGAGTCGCGAGCAGATTGTTTGCGACCAGCGCGGCGAGGACGACCGCGGCCCCGGCCAGTTCGACCGGCGTGAGATGGATGCCGCGAGCGGCCTGGATCGCGATCGTGACGATCGGGACGAGGTTGCCGAAGAGCGCGGTCGGCCCCGGTCCGATCTTCGCGATCGCGAAGTTGTAGAGCAGTATCGCGCCGACCACCGGAACGATGCCGCCGTAGACCAGCGGCCAGGTATCTGCGTGGAGCTGATAGCCATCCGGGAACGAGACGTGCATCCAGGTCATGGCGATGACGGCCGCGATGGCGGTCACCATCTCGCCGGTGATCATGGTGAGCGACGTGAACCGCAAGGCCGAGTACGTCGGGTACTTGGCCCGTTCGATCGTATACATCACCCACGCGGCCGAGCCGAGCAACAGCAGGCCGTCGCCGACGACCGAACCGCCCTTCAGCAGGACGGCCGGATCTCCGCCGGTGATCACGAGGGTGATTCCGAGAAACGCGATGACGACGCAGACGATGGTCGCGGCGGACGGCATCTTGCGCGTGCGGACGGCGTTGGCGATCGCGACCATCAGCGGAACGGTCGAGAACATCAACGCTCCGTGGGCCGGACCGCTGATGCTGATCCGGCGAGTGTGAAGATGTTGTATCCGGCGATGCCGCCGCCGCCGATGCCGAGCATCGCCCAGAACTTGCCGTCGAAGCGGAGCGAGCGTACGCCTTCGATACAGACCAGCAAGAGCAGTAAGACCGGCAGCGCGATCGCAAAGCGGAGCGCACTTACCCAGAGCGGATGAACCTGGTCCATCGCGAGAGCGAGCACCGGGAATGCCGAGCCCGCCGCGATAGCCGAGACCGCAGCCGCGAGCAAACCGGTCGCACGACCGGATGCCGGCGCGGCGCTCACGGCGAGAGCGTCTCCGTCGCGCGCGTCGCGCGATCCACGGCGGCCGAAGAGTACGGAAGCGCGACCAAGTTCCCCGCGAGCCAGTCGTTGGCGCCATCGGTGTAGTGCGGAGAGCCGGGCTGGCCGGACTCGCCCTGCGGGATCACGATCCCGCCCGCATCCCAGTTGCCGACGTCCCAGACCGCGCGAAAGCTCTGCGAGGTTCCCGATCCCTGTACGTGCACGGTGAACGCGTCGCCGTTTCCTGGGAAGCGCGTGCCGTTCAGGAACGAGAGCCCGAGCGCCGCGAGCGGGTGTTTGACCTGGACCCCTCCGGCGATGCCCCACGGCAGGAGCGGTGACGGGTCCGGCGTCGGTGTCGGAAAGGCCGATCGCGTGGTGCGCGACGCGATCAGGACGCGCGGTAGCGCCTGATTGTGTCGCGCGGTCGCAGCGATGCGTTCGGCGATGGCGTAGGTGGCGGCCGTGGAACCAGGCGAGACGACGCCGTCCCAGCCCTTGGTCTTCGGGTCGCGGATGAAGCGCGCGAGATCGCGCTCCGGAATCGAGAGCGTATCGAGCTGCATCCGCCGGAAGTAGTCGAGATCGTAACGCCGATGATCGTGGAGCAACTGGGCGACGCGATACGCGCGATACGGCGGTGCGAACTCCGGACTCAAGCGGAGCGGATACCCATCCGCGTAGATCTTGTTGTTCGAGGTCCAGACGATCGCGTCGCGGGCCGGTGCGACGCGCGGAAGCTTCGCGTCCGGCACGTTCGGATACGGATGCGCGAGATCGGTCGCGGGATGGATGTAGCGCGCCCAGGCCGGATCGTCCGGAATGACGCCGGCCAAACGGTAGGCGACCCGGCCGTCCGTATCGGCAAGTTCGAAGTTCTGCGTGGGTCCGGGATAGGCATCGAGCGCCCGCCGTGCGTCGTCCATGCCGGTCGCGCGATCGAGCGCATCGAAGGTGGCGATCGGCGACCGCGGATGTGCGTATGCATCCCAGCGCACGAGCGCGAAGCGCGTGTCGGAGAGGCGCACGCCGAACTCGGTCGCGGTGCGGTAGACCTGCTGCGTCACCGTCTTGCCGAAGCGGACCTCGAAAGTCTCGTCGTGCCAACCGCTCTTCGCCAGGTTCTGCGGCGCGTCGTAGACCGAGAGCGATGCGACCGTACCGTTGGTCGAACCCCACGCGATCCGGTCGTTATGTCCGAGTACGACGCCCGGCGTTCCCGGAAAGGCGGCGCCCGCGACGTGGATCCCGGGTGCCTCGAGATCGACCAGATACCAGACGCCGGGAATCCCGAGCCGGAGATGCGGATCGTTGGCGAGCAACGCGCGCCCGGTCGCGGTATGCGTACCGCCGGCCGCCCATTCGTTGCTGCCGATCGGCACGCGCGCATCGAGCGCGCTCGCGAGTTGCGCCGCGCATTTCGGTGCGTCGGAGATCTTGGCGAGCCCCGCGAGCACCGGTGCGTCGTAGCACGGGTCCGTCAGCGGATGGAGCACGTCGAAGACCTTGGCGCCTTTGGAGCGCCAATCGCGATCGCGCGGAACGATATCGTCCCAGGTATCGGTCAGGTCGAGCACCGTCGCCATCCCGACGGCCAGCGTGTCTTGCGGCGTCCAGGGTTGCGGATGATAGAACAATATGCGGAACTCGACCGGCGTCGGCTCGCGTTCGATCGCCGCGTTGATGCCGTCGCTGAAGGCCGTCAGGTTCGCGCGGGTGCGTCGCGGTAGCGCCGCCCACTGCGCGGCGACGATCTGCGCGATCGGGATCGCGCGCTCGCTCTCGTCGCTCGCGAGCGCGGGTGCGCCGAGCACTTCGGCGAGCGTTCCGGTGATGAAGCGGCGCGTCAGGTCCATCTGGAAGAGCCGATCCGAGCCTTCGACGTAGCCCTGCGCGAAGAACAGGTCGTGTTCGTCGCTCGCCCGGATATGCGGAACGCCGCGCCCGTCGCGAAGGATCTGCACGGGCTTGTGCAGCGCCAATCCGGAGACGGTACCCTGGGTCCGCGCGACCGCGTGCATGCCGAAGAAGACGTTGCCGGCGAAGATCAGGATCAGGAGCACCGGGACGGCGAGCGCGCCGAGGACGATGGCGGCCAAGCGCCGCCAAGAGAATTTGCCGCTACGCCTCGACATAGATGTCGTCGCCGTCGACGCGCACCGTGTAGGTCGCGACGCCGATCACGGCCGGCAATGTCAGCGCCGCCCCGGTCCGCACGTCGAAGCGCGCGCCGTGGCGCGGACATTCGATCTGGCATCCGTCGAGACAGCCTTGATCGAGCTCGCCTCCGTCGTGCGTGCAGGTATCTTCGATCGCGTAGATCGTGCCGTCGACGTTGCAGAGCATGACGGGCACGTCGTCGATCTGGACGGCCTTGGTGGTACCGGCGGGAATGTCGGAGACGCGCGCTATCGGAGCACTCATGGAAACGCGCTTCTACGACGCAGGCTCGAGGCCCCGCGCGAAGCTCGACGTCATTTCCGGACGGCGCAGGGCGAGACGTCGGTGAGATCGCCGACCCCGATCAGGTGGAAGACGAAGCCCGGGCCGACCCTGATATTGGTGCCGTTGCGGACGGTGTTCACCGCGGACTTCACCAACCCGATGATCGGGATGAACCCGGCGCCCTTTTCGGCCATGGTCTGGCCGTGCGATTGGATGGTCGCCTCGCGCGGATCGGCCGCGACTTGGACGATCCGGCTTCCGACGATCAGATACCGCGGCTCGAGCGCGATGGCGCCATTACGTGCGCGGTTGGAGGCGGCGGCGCTGAAGCTCACGATGCCCCAGCCGGTCGTGCCGGCGGGAATGCGAACGCCGCGAACGATGCTCGCGGCGGTGGTCTTGAAGCGGAAGCGTTCTCCCGGAAACGTCTTGGCAGAGTCGAGCGTATCGACCATCGTCGCCGGGATCACGTCGAGACAGGTATAGGCCGCTCGCCCGATACCGGGAAGCGCCGCGAACGCGAGACCGAGAGCGCAGAGCGCGAAGGCCGCGGCTCTAGCCGACAGAGCCTTCCATCTCCATTTTTACCAGCCGGTTGAGCTCGACGGCGTACTCCATCGGGAGTTCCTTGACGAAGAAGTCGAAGAAGCCGTTGACGATCATGGCGGTCGCATCCGCTTCGCTCAACCCGCGGCTCATCGCGTAGAACAGCTGCTCTTCGCCGATCTTGCTGACGCTGGCTTCGTGTTCGACGGTCGACTGCTGTTCGTGGATCCGCATGGTCGGCTTGGTGTCGCTCGAGGATTGGTCGTCCATGATCAGGGCATCGCACTTGACGCGCGTCTTGGCGCCGATCGCGCCCGGGAAGATCTCGACCAGTCCGCGGTAGGTGGTCTTGCCGCCGTGCGCGGTGACGCTCTTGTTGGTCACCATCGACGTCGTGTTCGGGGCCGCATGGATGACCTTGGCGCCCGCATCCTGATGCTGGCCTTCGCCCGCGAACGCCATCGAGAGGATCTCGCCGCGCGCGCCTTCGCCCATCAGATAGATGGCCGGGTACTTCATGGTCAGCTTGGAACCGATGTTGCCGTCGACCCATTCGACGGTCGCGTTCTTGTACGCGATCGCGCGCTTGGTGACCAGATTGAAGATGTTGCGATACCAGTTCTGGATGGTGGTGTACCGGATCGAAGCATCGTCGAAGGCGATCAACTCGACGACCGCGCTGTGCAGCGACGAGGTCGAGAACTTGGGCGCCGTGCAGCCCTCGATGTAATGGACCTTCGAGCCCTTGTCGGCGATGATCAGGGTGCGCTCGAACTGGCCCATGTTCTCGGTGTTGATCCGGAAGTAGGCCTGGAGCGGCATCGGGCATTCGACGCCCGGCGGCACGTAGACGAACGATCCACCCGACCAGACGGCCGAGTTGAGCGCCGCGAACTTGTTGTCGCCCTGCGGGATGACGGTCGCGAGATACTTCTGCACGATCTCGGGATGCTCGCGCACCG
>JBEPVY010000117.1:0-6919 GCA_041690835.1 Vulcanimicrobiota bacterium
GTCTGTTCGACCAGCGCGATGCCGGAATGTTTGCCGAAGACGTACTCGGTCTGCGCGCCGACCAGTTCGGCCGGGACGGCTTCGTACATGCGGTGATCGATCAGCATCGCATGGGTGTGGATGCCGGACTCGTGGGCGAAGACCTTGGCGCCGATGATCGGCTCGTGCTGCTGCATCGGGATCCCGCTCATGCGTTCCATGAAGCGCGCGAGGTCGCGGAGCTTCTCGTACTTGAATCCCGGGATCTCGACCCCGTAGAGCACCTTCATCGCGACCACGAACTCGTGCAGTTTCACGTTGCCGGCGCGCTCGCCATAGCCGTTCGCGGTGACCGAGACCACTTTGAAACCGGCCGAACACGCCGCGATCGCATTCGCGGTGCCGAGGCCATAGTCGTTGTGCAGGTGTGCGACCAACGGCGATCCCTTTGGCATCGCCGCGACGATGCGCGAACAATACCAGCGGGTCGCTTCGGGCGTCAGACAGCCGACCGTGTCCGGCCAGGCCGGGCGAGTACCGCCGGCCGCGAGACCCTTCTTGAAATACGAGATGAAGTACTCGACGTCGCCCCGGCTGCCATCCTCCGCACCGAACTCGATCTTCTCGACGCCGCACTCGCGCGCGTAGCCGATCGCGTCGCACTGCAGATGGATGTTGGCGTTGCGATAGAACTCGAGCGGAAGATCCAAGTGTTCGGATTCGTCCTTGCCTTCGAAGCGCAGCAGGGTCTTGCCGATCTTGTACTTGAGATGCAGATCGCTGCCGCTCGTGAAGATGAAGAACGTCACCTCGCGCGGTTCGATCCCGGCCTCACGCAAGGTCGCGACGGTCACATCGATATCCTTACGGTTGGAGCGGCACATCACCACGATCTCGACATCGCCGAGCGCACCGCGGCGTTTGCCTTCCATCACCAACTGCAGAGTCCGGCGGTCGCCCGCGGAGGCGGCCGGGAACCCGACCGACATGATGTGGACGCCGATATCCGCCAAGCGCTCGGCGATCTCGTATTTCTGTTCGGGCGTGTAGCAGACGCCCGGCATCTGTTCGCCGTCGCGCAGCGTCTCGTCGTAGATGCGGATATCGGACGGATCCGGGAACGGAACGCCGCGCGTGAACTCTTTCGGGTCCCGGATCAGGCGTTCGATCGGCTCGCGCAGCTCCATGCCTACGATTTTCGCTACGGCTCGACGCGCAACCCGTCCAGATAGACGCGAAGGACCGCGATATCGCGCGGAAAGAGCAGATCGAGCGCCCATTCGAAGGCGACCCGGAGTTTGCGGTCGAGTCCGGGCAGGCGGGCCAGGTAGTAGCCGCGCCATAGGAACCAAGCGGCAAACCCGGTCAAGACGTGATCCCCGGGAAGTTGGGCGACCGCGCGCCGGCCGCCGAGCGATGCCATCATGCCGAGCGACGAGAACCTGAACGCCTTGGTCGGGAGACCTCGTATGCTCGCGATCAGGTTATCGGCGAGCACCGGGCCTTCGCGAATCGCGTGTTGCGCGGTCGGCGGGTAGAAGCCGCCGCTCCCGTTCGGTATCGCGGCTGCATCCCCGAGCGCCCAGAGTCCGGCGAAGCCCGGCACGCTCATATCCGGCGCGGTGATGACGGCGCCACCCTTGCCGTGCGGGATCTGCGCTGCGGCGATCGCCGGCGACGGCTTGACGCCTGCGCTCCACACGATCGTCGCGGTCGGAATGCGGCTCCCATCGGCCAGATCGAGCGCGTCGTCGCTCGCGGCCGTCACCGGCACGCCGGTCCGGACCTCGACGCCGCGCCGGACGAGCGCGCGGGTCGCATACTCGCCCATCTTCGCGGGCAGGCCCGGCAGCAGCGTCGCGCCGCCTTCGACCAGGACGATGCGCGCATCGCCGGCGGCGACGTTCGGATAGAAGCGCGCGACGCTGAGCAGCAGGTCGGACATCTCGCCGGCCGTCTCGACGCCGGTGAACCCGCCGCCGACCACCACGACCGTCAACAGGCGCTCGCGCGCGGCCGCCTCGCCGCTCGCGTCCGCCCGTTCGAGCAACCACATCAACCGATTGCGCAAGGTGCCCGCGTCTTCGAGCGTCTTGAGCGGGAACGCGTGCTCTTCGACTCCCGGCAGGCCGAACGTCGAGATCGACGAGCCGAGACCGAGCACCAGTTGGTCGTACTCCAGTCGTCCGATCTCACCGCTTAGCACGTGGTTGAACGTGACCGCGCGCGCGGCCGTATCGAGGGCCGTGAACTCGGCCAGGATGAACCGCGTCCGATGCAGCTGCGAGCGGATCGGGGTCGCGACCTGGCGCACGTCGAGCGCGCCCGATGCGACCTCGGGAAGCATCGGCGTGAACAGCGAGAAGTTCTCGCGGCTGATCAGGACGATCTCGGCTTCGTCCGGGCGCAACCGGCGTTCCAGCCGCTGCGCGACCGCGATGCCGGCGAATCCGCCGCCCAGGATGACGATGCGCTTCATGACGCCGTAAGTACGCGTAGGCGCAGACGCAACCCCTCCAGCGGGGCGCTAGGCAGAGATACACGGGCTTCCGTGCGTCCATGCTGAACCTCCACACCGTGCAGCTTGGCCCACCGATCGCCCCCGAAACCGAGAGCCGGAAGTCCCGTTCCGGCGACCGCGCCCGCGCGTGGTTCAAGCGCCTGGCCGCGCCGTTGATCGGCATCGGCGCCTTGCTCCTCAAGGCCAAGGGAGTGCTCTTCTTCCTCCTCCATCTGCAGTTTCTCGGGTTCATCGGGACGCTCGGGCTCTCGCTCTGGTTCTACGTGGTGGCGTTCGGTTGGCGGTTCGCGCTGGTGCTCACGATCGTGTTGGTCGCGCATGAGTTCGGGCACTACGCAGCGTTCCGCGGCTATGGGCTGCCCGTTCGACTCCCGAAATTCATCCCGTTTCTGGGTGCGTTCACGGCCGGGACCATGCCGGCGAATCTGGAGGAGGATGCGTATATCTCGCTCGCAGGTCCGCTGACGGGGCTCGGTCTCGCGGCCGCGTGCGGGAGCATCGCCACCCTCACCCCGGATCCGATCTGGAACGCGGTCGCGTACTTCAGTGCGCTGCTCAATCTCTTCAACTTGATCCCGGTCGGGTTCTTCGACGGTGGCCGGATCATCCGCGCGATCTTCCCACCGGCGAACGATCCGCGCGCCGCGACGCACGACGGACCTGCAAGAGTGCGCGTCGCGGGTGCCTATCTGGGAACGGCGATCGGTCTGCTCTGGATCGTGATCGCGACCCATCACGCGATCGCGCGGCCCGGATGAGCGACGACGCACCCGACTTCGCGATGGTCCGCGCAGTCGAGATCCTGGCGCGGATGGCCGAAGGGAAGCGCCCGGAGTACGCGCCGCCCGCGCCGATCGACCGTCCGATGCTCTTCTTCAGCGAGGAGATCGCCTTCGAGATCGGCGCGACCAAGCGCTCCGACGTCGAACGCGCCATCGGCATCGCGTTCTCGTATCCGGCGCGCGGCTGGCACACGTATTCGGGCGGTCCGAAGCACGCGCTCCTGAGCGCCTTCTACAAGGACGATCTGCTGGTCGCAGTCGAGCTCTACGCGCCGCGCTCGGATCGCGCGCCGAACCTGGCCGCGCGCGCGGCGAACTTCCGGCTGGTGCCGGGAGAACTGACGCTCGGCATGGCGCCGAACGCGCTCTCCGAGGCGTTCGCGCGCGTTCCGACCACACCCGGAACGTTCGACGAGACGTACGAAGCGCGCTTCCCGGGCGGCGTCGCCTACGCGATGACGCGCGCGGGTGCGATCGAGCGCTTCGCCCTCTACGTCGCCTGATGCGGCGCGCCGCGCTCGCCGTCGCGATCCTCGCCTACGCACTGGCCGTCCTCGCCTTCCGGCCGCATCCGACGCCCGGTCCGGCGCTGCGCGATTTCGAGGCGTACTACGCCGCCGGCGCGGCCTTCGATCGGGGCGAGGATCCGTACGGCCGCGCGATCTGGCAGTACGAACGCACCGTCCCCGGCGTCGATGACCGGCGCGAAGGCCTGCTGCCGTTCGTCAATCCGCCGCCGCTACTTCCCGCCCTCGGTCTGATCGCGCGCTTGCCGTTCGGCCTCGCCTCGGCGCTGTGGGAGGGGCTCCTGATCCTTGCGCTCGGCGCACTCCTGATCGCCGCTGCCGCACTCGCCGGCGTACGCGACGCGTTCGGGCGCATCGCATTGTTGCCGTTCGCACTGGCGTTCGGTCCGATCTCGAGCGATCTCGCGCTCGGCCAGTTCGCGCTCTTCGCGGTCGCGGCGCTCGCCGTCGGCGCATGGAGTCTCGCCGAAGGGCGACTGGTCGCGGGCGGCGCGAGCGCTTACATCGCGGCGCTGCAACCGACGCTCGCGCTCCCGCTGATCGCCTTCGCGCGATCGTGGCGCGCGGTGCGCGCGCTCCTCGCCGCGGCGGCCGTCTTCGCACTCGGCTGGCTCGTGCTCGCCGCCCAAACCCCGGCCGCCGGGCCGCTCGCGTATCTCGCGGTGCTCCGCGCGCACGATGCTGCCGAACGGTTCGCGTTGATCCAATACGCACCGAGCGCGATCGTTTACGGACTCGGCGCCGGCCCCGCGATCGCCACGGCGACCGGCATCGCGATCGCGATCATCGTGCTTCTCGCATGGCTCCTGGCGACGGCCCGCCTGCGCCTCGCGCCGCTCGCATCGTTCGTGCTGGCGTGCACGCTCTTGCCCTTCGTCGTGCCGTTCTTCCACGAACACGACTTCGCACTGCTCGCGATCCCGGCGCTCTACGCACTCGCTCGCGCGACGTCGTCCCCGACCCGGGCGCTCGCGACCGCCGGCGCACTGCTCTGCGCGATCGACTGGCTCGGGCTCGCCCAGCGACCCGACGGGTGGATGCAGAGCCTGCTGCTCGCGGTCGCGTTTCTGGCCGCCGCGATCGCGGCGAGCGGCGCTCGCATCGACCGCTCGATCCTGATCCCGTTCGGTGCGGTCGCGGGGGCGTTGCTAATCTGCGCGTTCGTCGCGCAGACCCATCCGGCGCCGATCTGGCCCGACGCGATGAGGTTGCCGCTCCCCGCGCTCCCGAACGCGACGGCCGCGGAGATTTGGCATGCGGAACAGGCCGCCGCGCACATGTTCGACCTCGACGCCTTCCACGCGCTCCTACGCGCGATGCCACTGCTCGGCTGTGCCGCGATCGGCTGGGCTACGGCCCGCTTACCGAGATCTCCGTCGGATTCCAGAAATCCATGATCGGTCCCGGATCGAAGCCGTGCACGCGCGAGCCGAGCGTGCTGTGCTCGGTACGCTGGCTCAGCACGACGAACGGAACGTCGCGCGCCAACCGCTCCTGGACGAAGATGTAGTCCGCCAGCCGTCGCTTCCGGTCGTAGATCGAGAGCGCATCGTCGAGAGCCGCATCCACCGCTCGATCGCAGTAGCCCATGTAGTTCTGCCCGACGGGAGCGATGCGCGAGCACGCGACCAGATTGCGGATGTCCGGATCGGGTGGAAGGCTCCATGCATACGAGACCAGATCGTACTTCCGTCGCGCCGCGATGCCACCCGCCGCATACGAGGCGAAGAGCTGATTCGTAGGATACCGCAGATAGTCGAGCTTGACGCCGATCTTGGCAAACGCGCTCTGGATGATCGCGACGCGCGCGTCGAGCCCCGGATTCCCGGTATTGCCGGCGAAGTTCAATTCGAGGGTCGCGCCCTTACGATGCCGCAAGCCGTCCGCTCCGATGCGCCAGCCCGCCGCATCGAGCAGTCGGCTCGCACGCGTAAGATCGTACGGATAACACGGCGCCTTCGCATCGAACGCCCAACTCAGATGCGAGATCGGCGTGCATGCGAGATACCCGGACCGGCGATCGACCTTCTCCCAAAGCAGCCTGCGGTCGATCGCGCTCGCGAGCGCCTGCCGCACCCGGACGTCCTGCAGGGCCGGGCGCGTGACGTTGAAGTCGATGTGCCCGTAGGAGTTGGTGTCCTGATCGACCGTGACCGTGCCGGGAATGGCCCGGGCCTGCTCGATCTCCGCATTCGGCACCCGGACGAACGCGTCGATCTCGTGCGTCCGCAACTGCGTCACGGCGGTATTCACATCCGGAATGACCTTATAGATGACCCGCTTCAGCTTCGGAGGCCCGCCCCAATACTGCGGAAACGCTTCCATCACGACTTCGTCCCCGCGCGCCCACTTCACATATCGGAACGGCCCGAGCCCGACGGGCAGCGCATTGTACGCATCGTGATTGACATCTTTACCCGCCAGCAGATGCTCCGGCAAGATCGCCGGATTCCCGATCGGCGTAAAAAACCGGTTCAAGAACGCCGCATACGGCCGCTTCAGCCGAAAGATCGCCGTATACAGATCCGGCGTATCGACCCGAGCGATATCGTCCCACCCCTCGCGCGTCAACACGTTCGTCTTCGGATCGAGTATGGTCGCGACCGTGAACTTCACATCCGCAGCCGTGAACGGCTTCCCATCCTGCCACAGCACTCCATGCCGCAAATTGAACGTGAGCGACTTGCCATCCGCCGAGATCAATCCGTTCTCCCGAGTCGGAACGATCACGCACAGCGACGGCTTCGGATCCCCCTTCGCATCGAACACGAAGAAGTACCCCATCGTAAACGCCGATAGATCGTTCACCACCGTCTGCGTCGACAGCAGCGGATTCAAATTATCGATATCCTCCGCATCCGACCACGCAAACGTCCCCAAAGTCCCGGAATCACTCCCAGCCCCGACACGCGAACACGCGCCGAGCGAAGCGATGGCAAGAACAACCGCA
Source organism: Vulcanimicrobiota bacterium (assembly GCA_041690835.1). Lineage (GTDB taxonomy): Bacteria > Vulcanimicrobiota > Vulcanimicrobiia > Vulcanimicrobiales > Vulcanimicrobiaceae > JALYSX01. Next base: position 6,760 of record JBEPVY010000117.1, read on the forward strand.
AGAGCCCGAGCTAGCATCCCAACATCAGCCTTGCGGTTGAGTCTGAGTGGCGGGCGGGGGCGATTCCCGGGGCGTGTGAAGGGAGGAGCGGAGCCAGGATGGCGTGAGCGACGACGAGGCGAGCAGCTTTTTCGCACGATGCGAAAAAGCGAGCGTCCCC
>JBEPVY010000118.1:0-6726 GCA_041690835.1 Vulcanimicrobiota bacterium
TTCCGGTGATCGACGCCTCGATCTCGAAGGACTTGACCCGCAACGCCTGGATCGCGCTGACCTCGGCGAACGCCGTCGAGAGCTTGATCGCGTCGCTCGCGGCCGGAGGCCGCGACGCGCGCGACATCGGCGAATGCAAGATCGCCGCGATCGGCCCGGCCACCGCCGCCGCCGTGCGCAAACGCGGTTTGAAGGTCGACCTCGTCTGCGAGCGTGCGACCTCGGAAGAGTTCGCGAAAGAACTGCTCGCGCTCGCGGCCGACGACGACCGGATCCTGCTCTACCAGGCGCGCGATGCGCGCAAAGCCCTACGCGAAGCGCTCGAGGCGACCCACGACGTCACCGTGCGCACGGCCTACGAGACGCGCCTGCGGGTCGCGCCGGAACTCCGCGGCGCCGTCGATCGCGCCGACGCGCTCACGTTCGCCTCGTCGTCGGCGATCCGCGGCTTCGTGAAGAACGGTGCGAGTGCCGAAGGCAAGGTGGTCATCTGTCTCGGCCCGATCGTCGCGCGCGAAGCGGCCAAAGCGAAGATCCACGTCGACGCCGTGGCCGAGGACTACACCTCGGACGGTATCGCGAAGGCCCTCGCGGAGTTCTATACATCCGCCAAGTCCTGACCGTCGGCGGCATCCTCGCCGCGGTCGCCGTCGGGATCGCCACCCTCTTGGGTGGCGGCTGGCAAGCCGCTCTCGTCCTCTTCGCCTTCTTCATCCCCTCGGTCGCGCTTTCGCGGCTCGGTCGCGCGCGCAAACGCGCGCTCGTCGATGTCGGCAAGCATGGCGCGCGCGATGCCTGGCAGGTTCTCGCGAACGGCGGCGTGGCCGCGCTCTGCGCGCTCGTCGCGATGCGCTTCGGCGCTCCGTGGCTCGCGGCGTTCGCCGGTGCGTTCGCGGCCGCGAGTGCGGATACGTGGGGCACCGAGATCGGGACGCTCGTGCGCCAAGCGCCGCGTTCCATCCTGACGTTCAAGCCGCTCGCCACCGGGATGTCCGGTGGCGTCACCGTCGCCGGCACGCTTGCGGAGATCGCGGGCGCTACGTTCGTCGCCCTCGTCGCGTTGCTGGTCGGAGTGGCGGCGTTCGTGCCGGTCGCGGTCGGCGGCATTGCCGGTGCGTTGGTCGACTCCATCCTCGGCGCGAGTCTGCAGTCCTTACGTCACTGCCCCGCGTGCGGCCGCGACTGCGAGACCGATCCGCACGAGTGCGGGAGCGCCACGGTGGCGCGACGCGGTCTCGACTGGTTCGGCAACGACGCCGTCAACCTCGCCGCCACCCTTACTGGCGCGCTCGTCGCAGGGATGCTGGCCGCCCGCTAACCAGGCGAAACCAAAGCTGTGGCCAACCTGGTTCTGAGGACATAGGGACCCCGACGCTTGCGAGGAGAAGCCAACGAGCGACCACGGTATGACAAGGGATACGAAGACCAAGGCTAGATCCACGAGCACGGATGATATCCGGCTTGCGCCTGCATATGATTTCACGCACGCGGCGCGCTATCTCAGGCTCCCCAAGTCTACGGTCAGGAACTGGTTCGTTGGCGCCAACGCGGGTAAACCTGCACTTCAGCTTGCGGACAAGAAGACTGGGTTTGTGTCGTTTGTGGGGCTGGCCGAAGCATACGTCCTGTCATCCCTTAGAAGGCAGTACGACATCCCGTTGCAGCGCATCCGCTCGGCGGTAGCCTACCTGAAGAGCTCTTTCGACTCCGAACATCCGCTCGTACAGCACGATTTCAAAACAGATGGTGTAGATCTGTTTATCGAACATCTTGGCGACATCATCAATGCCTCGAAATATGGCCAGACGGCGATGGCGGATATAGTTTCGCTCTACCTCAGTCGAATCGAGTATGGGCGCGATGGAATTGCGGAGCGTCTCTACCCGTTCACGCGCACCGACCAGCGCGACGAGCCGAAGCTTATCCTAATAGACCCACGAGTCGGCTTCGGGCGCCCAATGATAGGTAACTCGGGGATTGCTACTTTTTCGGTGGCCGAGCGATTTAAAGCTGGTGAAAGCGTCGAAGAACTAGCCGAAGACTTTGAGAGAGACGTTGAAGAGATCGAAGCAGCGATCCGCAGCGAATTCGACGTCCCTCGAGCAGCTTAGCGAGCAGACGTTCTTCCTTGATCGAAACTTCGGTCGCTATAAGGTGGCCGAAGCCCTGCGAGCAATCGGTCTCCGTATCGAAACCCACTACGACCATTTCCCAGAGGCGGAAAGAGGGGAGGCGAGCGACAGCGATTGGATTCGCGAGGTATCTCGACGCGGATGGATCATCTTGACGCGAGATGAAAACATTCGTCGAAATCCCTTGGAAATGAGAGCGTTGCGTTCATCAAAGGCGCGCGCGTTTAATGTCAAAAACGCGCAGGCGACTGCAGCGGAAATCGCCGAGGCGTTTCAGCTAGCTGCGCGTAAAATTGCGCGAATCATACGCGCGAACCGTCCGCCTTATATCGTCGGCATTTCGCTTCGTGGCGAGGTCACCTACATTGACCAGCAAGGGCAACGAAAGGGGCTAGCGCGATGACCAAGTCATGCCACGAGCCCGCGAACGTGGCTCACCGACGCCGAGTCGATACTCGCTCTCTCGCTGCGGAGCACCATCTACTTCAGCCCTTACCCACGACGCGGTACGATATCGTGTACGTCGATCCGCCCTGGCACTACTACGGCAGCGGCGTCAAGGACGCGGCGGCGGCGAAGCACTATCCGCTGATGACGCAAGAAGAGCTCGCCGATCTCGACGTCAAGAGCATCCTCACAAAGCGCGCCGCGGTCTTCATGTGGGCGACCGGACCGCGGCTGAACTACGCGATCGAATTGATCGCGCGCTGGGGCCTTCACTATCGCGGGATCGCCTACGTGTGGGTGAAGACGAACCGGCGCGGCGAGATCATCGCCGGCCAAGGCGTACCGCCGACCTTTACCAAGCCGACGACCGAACTGCTCCTGGCGGCCACGACCAACCGGACCGGGCGACCGTTTCCGATCCTAGATTTCGCGCAAGCGCAGGTCGTGTTGCATCCGCGTGGCGAGCACAGCGAGAAGCCGGAGATCTTTCGCACGCACATCGAAACGCTTTGCGGCGATCGTCCGCGCATCGAACTCTTCGCCCGTCGCCGCGGACCCGGCTGGGACGCCTGGGGTGCCGAGGCGCCCGTCTGATCGCGCTACGCGTACGTCTTTTCGAGATAGGCGATGATCGCGTCGTCGTCGTCGGCGATGGTGACGTCGCCGTCGACCATGACCGGGATGCCGGTCTGGCCGGAGACGTCTTTGACGAGCTGGCGGTCGGCGTGGGCGGTCGGGACGTTGACCGTCTTGTAGTCGAGCAGCATGTCCGTCATCTTGGCCCGGACGTGGGCGCAGTACGGGCACCACTCGGCCTGATAGAGAACGATATTCGTGTCTTTCATGTCAACGGCTTGAACGCGCCGGGGCGACCGGCGGTTGCAAAAGCACCCTACGTCACGACGGGGACCGCCGGTGCGCTTCTCGTCCACCACACGCGAGGAATGAATGGGCAACTCGATCCTGCGGAATCTCTTGGGAGCGGCCCTGCTGGTCTCCCTGGTTCTGCACGGGATCGGCGCCTATCTGGTCCCGCAGTTCGCGCACCTGGCCTCGCTGGTCGCGGTCGAGACGATCTCGTTCACCCAGGTCAAGCGGATCGAGATCACCCACCGCTCCACCCCGCCTAGCCCGGCTGCAGTCAAAGCCAAAGTCGTCCCGAACCCGCGTGTCGCTGCGACCCCCGCCCCGAGCGCGAAGCGCGCCGACGCCGGCGGCACGCCGCCGCCCGCCGCGCCACCCGCCTCGGCGCTTCAGATCTCGGCGCAGACGGTCGCTCGGAACGTCCGGCGATCGCCCGTGCCTCCGGCGCCGACGCCGCAGACGACCGCCAGCGCCGACGTGCGCGACCCGGCGACGACCACCAACAACCACGTCGCAAGCGGCTACATGCCGTTCGGTGCGACCGCGCCGACGCCGGTGCTCGATCCGAGCGCGCGCCATCGGCTCGAAGCGCTCAACGTCCACGTCACGATTGTGGTGATCGTCGGCGACGACGGCCGCACGAAGAGCGTCCGTTTCGATCCGCCGATCGACAAAGCGCTCGAAGGACAGATCCAGGATCTGCTCGCGAGCGCGAACTGGGACCCGGCCTACTGCGGCGGCGGCATCCCCTGCGAAGCGGCCGCGACGATCAAACTGTAGGGCCGGCGTTCGACCGACCTCGCCGTGAAGCCGCGGGCGTACGTGTAGATCCCCGCATCCCTATCCTCTGCGAGCAGCTCCACGCCCCGACCGCCCAATCCCGGCGCCGCGACCTCCATCTGCGCGAACGCGATCGCGCGCGCGTCCGTGGCGTGCAGTTGGGTGCGCGCAAAGCGCGTCTCGGGCACCGCGAACGCACGCGCGCTGCCGAACTGCGTCGCGAAGAGCGCGGTCGGCGCACCACCGCTCGTGCCGTCGACGCGCAACAGTCCGCGCCGGTCGAACGGCCGCTGGATCGCGAACGGAAGATAGAGATCGTGCACGGCGCTCGCGACGAACGCACGCGTCCAGAAGAGCGCCTGTCCGCCGCGATAGGCCCACTGTCGCGCGAACCGGGTAGCGAGCGCGAACGCATCGCCCGCATCGATCTCGCAGACGGCCAGAACGTCGGGCGCGGTCTCGTCGATCGTCGCCGCGAGCGTCAGCATCGCGCCCGGCGTGCGCAACCCGAACGCCCGCACGTACGCGAGCGTCAGGTCCGCCATCTTACAGGATCGACTTTCCGAGACCGGAGCAGATCAGGCCGACCGCGAGGATGGCGGTCTGATTGCGATGATCCAGGATCGGGTTGATCTCGACCATCTCGATCGAGCCGAGCCGGCCCGACTCCGCCAACATCTCCATCGCCAGATGCGCTTCGCGATACGAAAGGCCGCCCTTGACCGGCGTGCCGGTGCCGGGCGCCTCGCTCGGATCGATGCCGTCCATATCGAACGAGACGTGCATCGCGCGATCGCCGGCGCCCGCGATCGCGACCGCCTCTTCCATCACGCGGGTCATGCCCAGGCGATCGACGTCGGTCATCGAGAACGCTTTCACGCCGGACTTGCGCAGGATGGCCTTCTCGTGCGCGTCGACGTCGCGCAGGCCGATCTGCACGGTCCGGGCCGCGTCCGCAAAACCGTTCTCGAGGGCGAACCAGAGCGGCATGCCGTGGACGTTTCCGCTCGTCGACGTGTCCGGCGAGTTGATGTCGCTGTGCGCGTCGATCCAGACCAGGCCGGGTGCGTAGCCGCGCGCGCGCGTCAAGCCGGCAAGCGTGCCCATCGCGATCGAATGATCGCCACCGAGCACGACCGGAAAGCCGCCGTCGCGAACGGCACGTTCGACCCGGCCGGCGAGTTCGTCGCAGACGGATTGGATCGTGCCGAAGAACTTCGCATCGGCCGCATCGATCGAAGCCTTCTCGCGGATCGGCACGTGCAGGTTGCCATGATCCTCGATATGCGAGATGCCGAGCGCCGTCAGCCGGTCGTGCAGGCGCGCGTAGCGCACCGCGTACGGGCCCATGTCGACGCCGCGCCGGCTCGCGCCCAAGTCCATCGGCACGCCGATGATGTCGACGCGATCGCGCGCCGTCGATGATGTTCCGCTCACGGTGTTTCGGCTTTCTCGACGTGCGGGGCGAACACATGCGTGACGATCACGCGCAGGATACCGGCCACCGGAACCGCGATCAGCATGCCGACGATGCCGGCCACCTCGCCGCCGACCAACAGGGCGATCAGCACGATCAGCGGGCTCAGACGGACCTGGCGGCTCACGATGTTCGGCGCGATCAGGTGACCTTCGACCTCGAAGATCAGCAAGAACACGATACCGACGATGACCGCATTGCCCCACCCGTTGTTGAGCAGCGCGATCAGGAACGACGGCGTGAACGCGAGGACCGCGCCGACGTACGGGATCAGATCGCCGACCGCCGCGAGCAGGCCGAGCAAGAAGGCGTACTTCACGTGTAGCAAGGCGAGCGCGATCGTGATCAGCACGCCGACCGAGAGCGCGACCAGCAACTGACCGCGGATGAAGCCGCCGATCACATCGTCGACCTCGTCGAGGATGTGCAAGGTCGAGCGCAGCTTGGCTTCGGGGATCATCGCGAAGAACGCGTGCTTGAGGTTGTCCATGTCGAGCAGCAGATAGGCCGTGAAGAGCGGGATGATCACGAACGTCGCGAGGGCCGCGACCGTGCCGAGCAGGATGGTCACCGCATGGCCGGCCGTCTCGAGACCGTGCAGACGCGACCACTCGATCACCTGTTCGGGGACCTTGGCGAGCTCCGCGCGCATCCACTCGGGCAGTCGCGCGGCGATCGGGTTGTGCGGATCGTTTACGAATCCGTTGATCTGGGCCATCGCGTCGGGATAGTGCGCGATCAGCTGGGTGATGTCGTCGGCGATCCGCGGCACGATCAGCCAACCGGCGAGCGAGAGCGTCACCGCGATCCCGGCGTAGACGGTCAGGATCGCGAGCAAGCGTGGCATCCGCCGCTCGAGCCAATGGACGGCCGGAAAGATCAGGTACGCGAAGAAAATCGCGCCGACCAAGATATAGAAGATGGTGTGGACCCGGTCCAGGAAGCCGACCAAGGCATCGGCCAGGTAGAGCCCGATCGCGAGCACCATCAGGAGCTTGAGCGCGTAGGTCAGGCGGCCTTCGGTCA
>JBEPVY010000119.1:0-6642 GCA_041690835.1 Vulcanimicrobiota bacterium
CACCTGGCCGCCCATGATCTGCACGTCGAAGTGGCGCATCCCGAGCGTCCGAACGCCGGCCTCGCGCACGACCGCGAAGATCTCGGCGAGCATCTCGTCGATCGTGGCCCCCTCGGCGAGGCGTTCGCGGAACTCGACGATCTTGGCCCGCAGGCCGTCATCCGAGAGCGCTTGCATCGCGGGTTCGAGCGCATTGACGGCGACCGCCGTCTTGCGCAAGCGCGCGACGTCGCGTTCGTTACCGTCGAAGAGCGTTTTGAGAAATGCCATACCGGCTACTAACGTTCTCCAAGGCTAAAGGTTGCCCCCGGTGACGGAAGTCGGAGTTCCCTGCGGCGCGAGCGGCAGGCTGACCGTGAAGGTGCTGCCTTCATTCAACGTCGACCGGACCGCCAGCTGGCCGCGGTGGACGTCCACGATCTTCCGCGAGACGTAGAGCCCGAGGCCCGTGCCCGCCACACCCAAGGATCGGGCGTTGGTCGCCCGGCCGAAGCGCGTGAAGACGCTGCTGAGTTCTTCCTTCGGGATGCCGATGCCGTGGTCGGTCACCTCCAGCACCGCGCGATCGCCCTCGCGACGGACGACCAGTCGGACGTCGTCCTCGGAATACTTGAGCGCGTTGGAGAGCAGATTGTCGATGACGTGCCGGAAGCGCTGGGAATCGAGCGAGACCCAGAGCGCCTCGTCCGGCGTGCTCAAGCACACGCGCGTGTCGAGCGCGCCGATCCCTTCGACGCAATCGCGGACGAACGCGCCGAAGTCGACGGTCGAGCGGTCAAGCGAGAACCCCTCGGTCTGCGTCTGCGCGAGGACGAGCGCGTCCTCGGAGAGGCGTACTAGGCGCTGGGTCTGTGCGAAGATCATCTCGACCTCGTCACGCGAGTCCTCGGACGTCTCGAGCAGCAGTTCGCAGTATCCGAGCACGACCGTCAACGGACCCTTGAAATCGTGCGCAAGCATCGCGATCAGATCGTCTTTGAACTCCGACGACTCTCGCAACGCCGCGTTCGCCCGGGTGGTCTCCTCGTAGAGATCCAAGTTGCGGAGTGCGAGCGCGAAGAGCGCGCCCAGTTCTTGGAGCAAGCGCAACGCATCGCGCCCGAAGCGTTCACCCGGGGTCTCGACGATCAGATATGCTTCGACGGCTTCGGGCTCGCCGGTCTCGCCGGACGTACGCGCGAGCGGGATCGCGACGTGACCTTCGCCCTCGGCGACGCGCAGCCGGCGGCGGTCGCCCGCGATCCGCTCTTCGGCGATGGCGCGACTCTTACGTCGCAAGGCGAAACGTTCCGCGAGTTCCTCGGCGCCGACCCCGAAGACGCCGATCGGCACGAATCCATCTGCCACTGCGCGCACGGCGCAGGCGCGCGGAGCGCCGACCAGGTTGGCGGCAAGGCGACACATCGCATCCGCCAGCGGACGGAGCGTCGTATAGCTCAGGATCGTACGCGCGGCTTCGGCCAACGTCGCGCGTTCTTGGGCGCGGTGTTGCTCCCGGTCGAACGCGCGCGCGTTCGCCAGCGCCAGTTCCAGATGCGAGCCGAGCGTCCGGAAGAAGGTCGTCCGCTCGTCGGGCTGCCATGCGGCGACCGACGAGTCGACCGGAAACGCAAGCGCGCCCCAGGGCGCACCCTCGACGTGGAGCGGCACGAGGACGCCCGCGCGACCCGCCAGGACGCGCTCTCGCAGCGCGCGCGGAAGCACCGACGAGTCGGTCGGTTCGTCGGTGTCCAAGAACGGTGCGAGACTGCCGAGATCGATCCGCTCGGCCGGCTCCGGTACGCCCTGCGCCCGCATACGGACGGCCCGGCGCTGATAGCCGTCGCCGTCGTGTTCGTAGGCCGCACAGTCGACCGGCAGTTCGTGCGTCACCGCGATCACGAAGACCAAGAGCACTTCTTCGAGCGACTGCGTATCGCGCAGGACGCGTACGATCCGTTCGAGCGCTTCGGCGCGCGAGCGCCGGTCGCGTTCGCGCTCGTAGAGCAACGTGTTCGCGAGAGCCAAGCCGACGTGAGCCGCGACCGACCGCAGAGCCGCCGCGGCCGACTCGTCGATCGCGTCGTCCGAGAAGCCGACCACCAATATCTGTTCGGCGCGTCCGTCGCGCGCGAGCGGAACCGCGATCGCGCGGCGCGTGCCGAGCGCGCGCGCGATCGCCTCGGGCTCGAGCCTGAGCGAGACGACCGCCGGCAATGTCCGCGTCCCGGCCCCCGCGACCGCGAGCGTACGCGCGCGATTCCCGTTGGCGATGGTACGCTCGAAGATCGCGCAACGCTCGGCTGCGAAGCCCTCACAGACCGCTTCGGCGATCGTGAAGAGCAGGTCGTCGCTCTCGACCGCGCGCCGGATCCGCTCGTCGACCAGGGCCAGGACGCGGCTGTCGCGCGACTCGCGCTGCGACTGGAAGATTTCGCGGCGGGCACCGATCAGGCGGGCGACAGCATCCGCGTAGGCGCGCATCGCGGCGATCCGCTCGTCGCCGGGAGCATCGCAGGCCACCGCGATGGTCCCCATGACGCGCTCGCCCAGTTCGATATGGGTGAAGAGCAGGCCGCGCTTCGAGATCGTCGAGGCCACGCCCGCGAGTGCGCGCGCCTGCGCCGCCGGAACGTAGAACGCGCCCGGGACGGCGAACCGTCCGAGCGCGTGAAGGAAGAGTCTGCGGATTTCCGGCGATGAGTCGCGCAATGCGAAGACCGGTCCGGAAGCGTCGTCGGCCGAGATCGAGCGATCATCCGAGTATAGGACCGCCGCCGCCGAAGCGCCGGCGATCTGCCGAGCGCCGTCGGCGATGGCCCGGACGCGGCCTTCATCGGAAGCGCCGTCGGCCAACGCGATGACGGCGCGCAGCAGATCCTCGACTATGGCGCGAGTCCGATCCCCACGAGCGTCCCGGTCGCGGTGAAGGTCGAGGTCGGGGCGACATTTCCGTTCGCGCCGGCGGCGAACACGAAGATCTTGCCCGCGCCGCTATCGGCGACGTAGATCTTGCCGGACCCATCGACCTTGACGTCGCTGGGCGTGACGAAGCCCGTCAACGCGCCCGAGATATTGGAGGTCGGTGCGACGTTGCCGTTCGCCGCGGCCGCGAAGACCAGGACGGCCTTACGACCGGCGTCGGCGACGTAGATGTTGCCGCTGGCGTCGAGACCGATACCGGCCGGATTGATCAGCAACGTGTTGGCGCCGGCGATCGTCGCCACCGGTGCGAGGTTGTTGAAGTAGTCGGGGACGGCGGTCGGCACCGGAGTCGGCGTCGGGCCGACCGGTGTCGCGGTCGGAACCGGCGTCGGGGTCGGGGTCGGGCTGGCCGTCGGAGTCGGCGAAGCGGTTCCGCTCGGCGTCGGCGTCGGCGTCGGCACGACGAACTTCTCGATGGATGCGCCCTGCAGATTGGACACGAAGATCGCGTCGTGCGAGTCGATCGCGACGCCCGACGGGACGTTCAGTCCGGTCGCCGCGCCGGTGATGACGAGATACGGCGCCGCCCCACCCGCATCGCCCGTCGTGAAGAGCTGTAGCTGGCTCGGCGCCGCCGGGCTGGTCGCCGCCGTATCGACGGCCGCAAGGGCCACCGTTCCGAGCGAGTTGTCGACCGCGATGCCGCGTACTTGACCCATGTTCGCATAGGTGAAGCCGCCGATCGGAAAGACGTTGCCCGTCGCGAGCGCCTTGATCAAGACGACGCTGCTCTGCCCCGTGCTCGCGTTGTAGTTCGAGATGTACAGGTCGCTCGACGAGTCGAACGCGAGATACTGGGGTCCGGCGATGGTGGTATTCGAGCCGCCGATCTGATACGCGGGGCCGGAGCCGGTCGCCGCCGTGGGCGGATAGATGCCGACCGCGTTCTGCGTGCTGTTGGCCGCGTAGAGCGTGAGGGATGGGAAGTTCGGACCGGACCCGTTCCCGCCATTGATGGTCGAGTCGCTCGAGTTGCAAGCTGCAACCGCAGCAGCCAGACTCAAACCGACGAGTCCGAGGGAAAGCCTACGCAGCATGTGATCTCCTAGAATAGAACGCGCCAGATTCCTCGGCCGCAGGGGCGGTTTCCTGGATTCCGGCAGAAACGGGGGCAAGGGCACCGTGGACGACGCCTCCCCCACGATGACCGAGGGTAAGGTAGAGTCCGATCAGGACCGCGATGAGCACTGCCACCAAAATGGCACCCTGGATGGCCCGGCGCCGGATATACCGGGGCCGACTGCTCGTTGTATCGATGATCTGACGGGGCATTCTACCACGGACTCCTTGAACTTAGACTGGGCCTTTAGCCGGATGGTTGATCGATTCTGCCGGAACCTGACGGATCAGGTCACCGGCGGTGACGAAACGGTAGCCCGCCGCCCGGAACCGGGCGACGACCTCGGGGAGCGCCTCGATCGTAGCCAGCTTACCCGAATGGAGCAGGACGATCTCGGGCGCGGTCGCGTGCTCGAGCAGATGGGTCCGGATCTCGTCGACGGTGAGCGTCCGCCAGTCGCCTGAGTCGTCGGTCCACAGGACCACCCGGTAGCCCAACGACTGAGCGACCGCGATCGTGTTCTCGTTGTACCGGCCGTGCGGCGGGCGCATCAGCGTCCGCAGCGACGGATCCGGAGCGATCGACCAGACGACGTCGCGGCCTTTGAGGATCTCCGCGCGGACCTGCGCATCGGTCTCCTTGTCCAGATCCGGATGCGAATAGGTGTGATCGGCGATCTCGTGCCCGTCCGCGCGGATGCGCCGGGTGAGCTCCGGCCACTGCTCGGCATCCCGTCCGATCAGGAAGAACGTCGCCGGCACGTGGAGCGCGCGCAACTGCGCGAGCAGCAACGGCGTGAAGACCGGGTAGGGTCCGTCGTCGAACGTCAACGCGATCAGCTTGGGGCGACCCTTCCGATTCGCGTCCTTCCGTTCGTTGACGAGCCGATCGACGCGCGCGGCGAGACCCGGCGAGAGCGCTTCGTGGGCGTTCATCTGCGGCGTGATCAGCGCGGGCGCCACGAGCGAACCGGAATGCAAGAACAGCCGCCATGCGACGAACGCGACAAGGCCGGCGACGACCAGCGCCGCGATCCAACGAACGCGAGACTTCAAGGCTTCGAAGTCGGCAGCGCCGCTCCGGGGACCGCTAGGGCCGCTTCGGCCTGCGCGAGATCTTTTCCGACCACGATCGTCACGTCGCTGGCCGAGGCCGGCGCGGTCGGATCGTTCTCCGAGAGCACGGTGAGGGCGTGCATCGAAGGCGGCAACGCGCTGCGGACTTTCGCACCTGCGAATGTCACGCCCGAGTGCTCGCGGATCTCCGATTCGTCGACCGTCGCCGGCGCGTTGCCGACCGTGCCGATCAGGAAGCCCTTCGCCTTGAGCGCGAGTGCGACTTGATGTGCGGCGCCCGCGATCCCGCTGCCGTTCTCGACGTCGACCTTGATCGTGTTCGGCGGGACCGAGAGCAACGTCATCGAATCCGGCGACGGCTCGGGCACCGGCGGAGCGATCAGCATGTCGTGGACTTTCTTCGCCTTGTCAGTCGGATCGACGAGAATCGCCGTGCCGCCGTCTGCGAGCGTCACGTTATCGGCCGGCAAGAGCCGGTCTTGGACGACGCCGTTCTTGTCCATATCGCCGAAATAGGCCGCCAGCGTCAGCATCTCGTTCTGCGAAAGGTTCGTGGTGACGTTCTTACGCACGAACGCGATCAGATCGCCGAGATGCATGAGCGTGTTGAGCTTGTCGCCGCGCGCCTTGTTGACGATCGCCTGAAGCACCTGATCCTGACGTTGCGAACGGCACGGATCGCTGCACCAGTCGTGCCGGAAACGGGAGTAGCCGACCGCCTGCTCACCGTTGAGATGCTGCAAGCCCGGCTTCAGGTGGATGTGCAGGTGTCCCCAGTTGTCGTCGTAGTCGAGCGACTCCTGATTCTTGCACTGCTTGTATTGCAGGCAGTTCGAATCTTTGACGTCGACGTCGACGCCGTTGATGGCATCGATGATATCCTTGACCGAATCGGAGCGGAGGATCACGTACCGGTCGAAGGGCGGCGTTCCGAGGAAGCTGGCGATCACCGACTTCGACTCTTTGATCCCGCCTTCGGAGTAGGCTTCGTTGATCTTGGCCTGACGGCCGCTCGGCATCGTAGCGACCGTGTCGCGCAGGATGCTCAGCACGAACGCACGTTTCTGTCCGAAATCCAGGTTGATCGCCTTGATGACGTCGGTGCGCGCGGTCGCAGACGTCTCGATGTCCTTCTCGGTGTAGTCGTAGTCGAGCCCGACGACGAGCACCAACAGGTGGTTCTTGCCGAAGACCTCTTGGGGCGTCTTGACGCCCGCGATCTCCCCGAGCACGGCCAGCGGGCTTTTGTGCTGGAAGACCGAGAAGCCCGCGACCGCCGACACGAAGCCCAGCAACAGAAGGATCACCACGAGCGAGACGCGCCGCATCAACACCGGCCGTTTCGATCCGCGCGACGCGATCTCGGGTTCGTTTTCGAGTCCCGGCCCCAGATGCTTACCCAACGACGACACGTTCCTTTATGCGACCGAAGAAATCGAACGGTCCGTGACCGTCGAGCGTGACCGGCACGAACTCACCCGGCGTGGCATCGCCGGCGAAGAACACGCCGCCGTCGACGCCGGGCGCCTCGCCCGCCGATCG
>JBEPVY010000120.1:0-6534 GCA_041690835.1 Vulcanimicrobiota bacterium
CGTTGTCTTCGATCAGCAGGACGTACTGGCGGCTCATTGCCTTTCGGGCGCCTCCGTGGGTAGTGTGAATGTGAACGTCGCCCCCCGACCGACGCTTCCCTCTCCCGAGATCGTACCGCCGTGGCGCGTCACGATCTTGGAAACGGTCGCGAGGCCCACGCCGGTCCCTTCGAACTCCTCGGGGGAGTGGAGCCGTTGGAACGCTCCGAAGAGCTTGTTCGCATACGTCATGTCGAAACCGGCACCATTGTCCTTGACGAAGAACGCGCCCGGACCGGTGCTCCCGACGTGGATCTCGGCTGCCACGGTGCAGCGCGTGAACTTCCAGGCGTTCCCGATCAGATTGTCGAGGCAAGCGCGTACCAGCGACGGCTCGCCGAACGCGTTCAGACCGTCCTCGACCATCACGCGCACGTCGCGCGTCTCATCGTCGCGTCGCAGGTCCTCGACGATACCGCGCGCGATCTTCGAGATGTCCACCGGGACGAACGACATCGGGCGACGCGCGATCCGGGCAAGATCCAGGAGCGCATCGATCAGGTCCGACATGCGGCGCGCCGCGGAACGAACGCGCTCAAGATAGCGTAAACCCTCGCCTTCGAGCGTCGCCTTGTAGTCCTCTTCGAGGGCCTGACTGAACCCGTCGATCGCGCGGAGCGGCGCGCGTAGATCGTGCGAGACCGAGTACGAGAACGATTCGAGGTCGGCGTTCGCGAGTTCCAGCTGGTGGGTACGTTCGCGCACCCGGCGCTCGAGCTCGACGTTCAATTCGCGTATCTGGAGTTCGGCCGCCTTGCGACGCCTGATATCGCGCACGTATCCGGCGACGCCGCCCGCGAACGGGTAGACGCGCGTCTCGAACCAGCGCTGGCGATCCGGCATGAACGTCTCGAACGACGACGACTTGCGCAGGTCGACCGCTGCTCGGTAGCTCGCGATCACGTCGGCGTCCTCGCTGCGCTGCGCGAAGCGTTCGAGAGACATCCCGATCAGGTCTTCGGCGCGCATCCCCCAGAACTGGGCCATCCGCTCGTTCACATACGTGATACGCAGCTCCGGGTCGCAGGCGACGAACGCGTCGTTGATCGACTCGAGGATCTCTCGGTTACGCCGTCTTGCGACTTTCGCGCGCATCGCTTCCCCGAGCGTCGTCGCGACCCCATCCGCGAAGCGACGATGCGAGGCATTGGCGAGCGATGCGCGCGATCCGTAGAGCGCTATCATGGCGAAGGGCGCGGCGGACGTGCCGACCGGCACGCAGTAGGCTGCGACGATCCCAAGGCGCGCGAGCGTCTCGCGGTCGGTGAAGCGTGCATCCTCGCGCACGTCTTCGCAGACGATGAAGCGGCCCGCTACGAGATCGGCGATCGCATCGTCGGAGAGCGGCGGCGCAGCGTGCGGCGCGACCGCGTCGCCGAGACCGGCGACTTCGCACGACCGGTAGCGTCGGGTGGCCGCGTCGTAGAGATAGATCTCGGCATGCGGCAGTCCGAGATAGGTGAGCAGCAGCTCGAGCGCATCGCCCATCAGCCTGCCGGTCGCGATCCGGCCCAGGGCCGTCCGTCCGAACTCGATCAGCGCGTCCTGCTGTTGCGCACGCTCCTCCAGTTCGCGCTCCGCCTCGATCCGTTCGGTGACGTCCCGGAAGTAGATCGAGAGTCCGTTCGGCGACGGATAGACCTGCACTTCGAACCAGCGGTCGACGGTCAGCGAATGTTCGACGAAGGTACGCGGGCGTTGATCGGCCATCGCGGCGCGGTACTCGCGTTCGAACGAGGCGTCCCGCGCGCGCGGAAAGGCTTCGAGGTAGAGTTCGCCGATCAGGTTCCGGTCGCGTGCGCTCAGCAGTTCGCGAGCGCGCGAGTTGACGTACACGATACGCCAATCGGCATCGAGTGCGAAGATTCCGTCGGTGATCCGTTCCAGGACGTCACCGAGAGGGACGCTCGAGAGGGCGTCCGGGGTCCGGGCTTCCGCCACCCTTGCCTCCTTATTCTCTCTATCGACAAGGGAAGACGAGAGAATAAGGATGCGGTCGTCAGGGCGTCGCTTTTAGGCGCCCCCGGGCTTTAGTAGTTCCCGGGGTCAGCCTCGGAGAGCTGCTTGACGTGGTTCAGGACGCGGAGATGGATCTGATGGATGATCGCGTCCGAGTAGACGGCCCAGTAGGACGCCGGCCACAGGTGATGCTGGTACCAGGTGATGCCGATCAAGCGGGTCCGGCCGCCCGGCAGCGCTTGCAGGTCGAACTCGCCGTGCTTGGAGACCAGGTATCCGTGGAGATGGGCAGGCTCGAGTCCGGGATACGGGCTCCATTCGCGCATCGGTTGCGCGTTCCGAGCGACGCGGAAGGCAAGACGTTTCCCCGGCTCCCAATCCGTGATCGGCTCGACGAAGTCACCGGTAGAGAACTCGCAATACCGGATCGCGCCGACGCCGCGACCGTCGATGTGCGCGCGCAACGGGTACGCGATGCCGGCAAGGAACGTCAGCTCGGTCGGCGCCGGAAGGTCGGGGAACGCGACGACGTGGCGCCAGACCGTCGCCGGGGGGGCGTTCACGATGATCTCGGAGCGGACCATATACGTCGGGATCTCGCGCGGGATAACGGCTTCGGCGCCCATGATCGCCGGCGCGATCAGGATCACGACCAACAGAGCGGCCGGACTGACCCGCGTTCCGCGCCCGCCGTTCGTCATGACGTGGCCGAGCAATCCGCCCGCCACGCCATGACGAGAGCGATCGGCGCCGCCATCGCGATGCAGACGACGCCCTCGAGTGCGACTGCGAGCAGACCGAACAGCGAAACGCCGCAGGAAATCAACGCGATCAGAACGCTTGCACCGATGCCGCGACGGCCGTGCGATGCGTAGAGGATGACGGCGAGCGCGCCCTGGGCGAACGGAACCGCGGCGAAGAGCGCCCAGCCGTATGAGTCGAGCAGTTCTGTCGAGACCGCGACCAGGATCAGCCCGAAGGCCGCCGGGACGATCGCCGCGACCACGGCGATCCCGAAGCGGTCCTGCGGGACCCAACGCGCGAGCCAACCGGGTGTCGCTCGATCGCGTGACTCCGTGCGTTCGGGCCAGAGTGCGGCCACGCCGAACGAGACGATGTTGGCGATCGGAACGAAGAAGAGCAGGACGGTCCAGCCGGGCCATCCGATCGTGCGAAAACGTTTGGCGGTGATCGCCAGGCCGACCCATGCGAACGGGATCGATGCGATCAGCATCCAGCCGATGAAGGCGGCGTCCGCACCGGACATCGCGTGAAGCGGCACCGGTGCTCCGAGCGGGACGAGGTAGTTGAGCGGTCCCCACGGACGATCGAAGACGAACGTCGCGAGACTCAGGTCGAGGGCGTGCTTGACGAGTACGCAGACGAGGGCGACGATCACGTACGCACGGCGATCGATCGTGCCCGCAAAGGAGAATAGCACCCGCATCGTCGTCATTTAGCCGGCTTCAGGATCCCGCGGAGTTTGCCGCGTAGCCCGATCAGGCTCCGCACGGCCGGATTCGGGAGAAGCGTGAACTCTTCGGCGAGCGGGCCGAGGGTCTCGAAAAGATCCTGCATCGCGCGGATCCGCTTCTCGACGAAGCGCTCCTCGGCGCTGGCGCCGCGGGCTTCTTGCGCGCACTCGCGCAACATCGCGAGCGCCGGGTCGCACTCGCGGCGTTTGCGCGCCTGCACGAGGGTTGCGAGCATCTGCCAGACGTCGGCCATCGATTCGAAGTGCTCGCGGCGATCGCCGAGCACGTGCAACGAGCGGACGATGCCCCAGCCTTCTAATTCGCGCAGACTCGCGCTGGCGTTCGAGCGCGCGATCTTGAGCGTCTCGCAGATCGACTGTACGTCTTTCGGCTCTTTCGAGAGGTAGAGAAGCGCGTGGACCTGCGCGACCGTCCGGCTGATGCCCCAGCGGGTGCCGAGTTCCCCCCAGTGGACGATGAACTTCTGAGCGACCGGTGTCAGGCCGGGTACGGGTGTTTTTTTCATATCAGTAATGCCTGTCTTTTCAGACATTACTGCGATGTCAGGCTCTCGTCAAGTCCCGAAGACCCGGATCGCTCCGGGGCGGACGCGGAGGTCGACCGGCGTCTTGAATGCGATGTCGCCGTCGAGGGCCACGTCGAGCGGGCGCGAGGTCCGCAGGGTGCAGGCGACGGTCGCGTGCTCGGTCACGTTCCACTCCTCCGGCAGGCGGCGAACGAGCGCAGAACCGAGGATCGAGAGCACCTCGCGCCAGGAGCTCGCCCGAGCGGCGACCAGATGGAGCCGGCCGTCCTCGAGATGGTCGTAGGCGACCGGGAATCCGCCGATATAGCGGCCCGCGCACGCCAGCACCGCGATGCAACTCTCGACGCGGACGATGCCGGCGTCGCCGACGATCTCGACCGAGAAGGCCCGCCCGCGATGCAAGATCTTCGGGATCACCGCGGCGGCCGCGAACATGCCGAGCCGCTTCTTGAGATCCGCGGTCAGGTCCCGGGCTGCGGCCGCCGGCAGTCCGACCGCAATGGTGTTGAGAAACAGACGTCCGTTGGCCTCGCCGATATCGATCTTGCGAACGCCGCCGGAAGAGATCGCGGCGAGCGCGCTCTCGATATCGGGCTGCCCGATGCTCCGTGCAAAATCGTTCGCCGTGCCGAGGGGCAGAACGCCGAGCGGCAGACCCGACTCGATCAAGGGCGCGAGTATCGAAGAGACCGACCCGTCACCGCCTCCGACAAGTATCGCATCGACGCTGGCATCGCGCGTTCGGATCGCGGCGATCGCCTCGTCCGGTGAGGTCGGTCGAATGAGGATCGCGTTTGGAAAGCGTTCCGCCAGCCTCGACGCGAGGGTCGGATCTGCGCCTGCCCCGCTCGCTTGGGCGTTAAGAATGAGGAGCGGGCGCGAGGGCGCACCGAGATTGACGAGGGATTTCGGCATGACTCCTTCTCCTATTCCCGAATCTCCGGGGATGGACCGCTCGCAACCCAATTGGCCGAATGGCTTCGGCCTACTGTTCATCCACCTCGGCGCCTTGCTGGTATTCATTCCGGCATTTTTCAGCTGGTCTGGAATTCTGGTCGCCGGGATCCTCGCGTTCGTCACCGGCGCGTGGGGCGTGACCCTTAACTACCATCGCACGCTCACCCACCGTAGCCTGCGCATGGTCAAACCGCTCGAATATCTGACGGCGCTCTTCGCGACGCTCTCGTTCCAGGGCGGACCGATCCAATGGGTAGCGACACATCGCGTCCATCACGTGCATTCGGATCACACCGGCGATCCGCACAACATCAACCGCGGCATCTCGTGGGCGCACGTCGCTTGGCTCTTCCGCACCAATCCCGCGATTCCGAAGGGCGACGAGCTCAAGAAGTTCGCGCCGGATCTGGTCGCCCATCCGTACTATCGCTGGTTGCAAATCTTGCACGTGCCGTTGCAGCTCGCACTGGCCGGCATACTCTTCTATTTCGGTGGCTGGTCGTGGGTCGTCTGGGCGGGTTTCGGACGCTTGGTCTTCACGTATCACACGACCTGGCTGGTGAACAGCGCGGCGCATTCGGTCGGCTATCGCACGTACAAGACGACCGATAAGTCGACCAACTCCTGGTGGGTCGCGATCATGACCGCCGGTGAGGGTTGGCACAACAACCACCACGCGTTCCCGTTCTCGGCGCGCCACGGCTTGCGCAAGCGCGAGGTCGACTTCACCTGGTGGGCGATCAAGACGCTCGAAGTATTGAAGCTGGTCGACAAGGTCCGCGTCCCGACCGAAGCGATGCGCGAACGGCTCCGGCTCCCGATCACGAAGACGGCGACCGACTCGCAGTAGCGCTCGGCTCCCGGAAATGAAAACGCCCCGCGAATGTTCGCGGGGCGTTTTCTCTACATGGAGCCGTTGGCGAGGATTGAACTCGCGGCCTCGTCTTTACCAAAGACGTGCTCTACCACTGAGCTACAACGGCAATTCGGGCGCTCCCGCCTGTACGCCGGAGACGGTCCGCAGTCCTACCTGCGACCTCCGGGGGCCCGCAATCTGGTAGTCATCTGCCCAGCGGACCCGCTTGTTCTGTCCATTCGAGGTCGGCACGATCCGTAGCGTCCCGAGCGTAGCCACGGCCCGATCGATCGGAACCAGGTAGGCCGAGTCGATCTCCGCACAATAGACGGCGAAGAAATCGATCTCGCCGGCGTAGGGTCTCGACGCCGGGCCACCGCGATGCGTGTGCGAACTGCAGCAGTTGAAAAGGACGGTGCCGTTTCGTAGGCGCCCCGTCTTCACCTGAACTTTTTTCAGGCCATCAACCCCGTCGATGATCAGATCGTAGCGGTGATTCTCGCCGAATGGAATCGAGACGAAGTAGCCTGCTTGGACGAAGACGCCAATCATCTTCGCTTCGGAGACGTCACCCACGCTCTTCGTATCGCGTTTCGCTTCCATGAAGCAATCGTAGCGATCGCGTGTGCCATACGGGTGGCAATGATTGGAGCGGGCGGCGGGAATCGAACCCGCGACTCTTGCTTGGAAGGCAAGGGCAT
>JBEPVY010000121.1:0-6524 GCA_041690835.1 Vulcanimicrobiota bacterium
GGTTGCTCTCCATGTAGATGCCGTCTTTCACGTCGTCGAACAGGTTCTCGAACGGAACGTCGCCGGGAAGCAGATTCAGATTGCACATCCGGATCATCGGGACGAACTCCCAACTCTGGGCGCGCACGCAGCCGTTGCTCTCCCGCCCGATCGCGCGGGCGGTGTCGTTGGAGCTCTCGTAGCCGACCAGGATGCCGTTTCGGACGATGTCGGACTTGCCGCTCTTGGTCCCTTCGTCGTCGTAACCGCACGTCGCCATGCCGCCCGGCAGGCGGTTGTCGATCTCGATCGTCACGTTCGCGGATCCGTATTTCAGCCTGTCGAGTTGCGCGATCTCGAGGAAGCTGGTGCCGGAGAAGTTCGCCTCCCAGCCCATCACCCGATCGAGCTCGGCCGGATGCCCGCACGACTCGTGGATCTGGAGCGAGACCTGCGAACCGCCGAGGATGATGTCGAACGTGCCGCTCGGGCACTGCGGTGCCTTCAGCAGTGCGCGCGCTTCTTCGCCGATGCGCGCGGCGTTCTCGCGCAGTTGGGCGCGTTCGACGACCTCCCAGCCGCCCGTCATATAGAGCCCGTTGTCGCCGGGGAACGAGCGCGTCTGGGCGTCGCCGTCACCGACCGCCATCGCGGCGATGCCGCTGCCGGTCTGCTGGATCTGCTGTTCGATCCGCGAGCCGATCGAACTGTAGAAGAGCTTGTCCGTGCGCCACAGATCGATCCAGGCGCGCCCGACCGCGATCTCGTCGCCGACGTGGAGCAGACGCTCCGCTTCGAGCAACAGCGCGACGCGCTCGCCGAGCGGGACGGTGGCCGGATCGCGATGCATCGGGGTCTTGAAGACGTCCACATAGGCGTGGGCGGGCGCGGCGCCGAGCGGGCTACGGGCGATCGAGGCGGCCGCCTTGGCCATTGCGACGGCGCGGGCCGCGATCGTGTCGATCGCCGCATCGGTCATCTCGCTGCCGGCCGCGAAGCCCCAGGCGCCGTCGACGAGCGCCCGGATGCCGTAGCCGCTCGAGGTTCCGTCGGCGAGCGCCGCGACCACGCCGTTGCGGACCTCGATGCGTTCGGATCGGGCGACGTCGAAGCGGATGTCGGTATAGCGCGACCCGCGGGCCGCCGCCGTGTCGAGCGCACGCTGCGCCAGGCCGTCGAAGCTCATGCGGCGGGTTTAGGGATGCGGCGGCGAGCCCCCTGGCATGGGCACGTTCCCTGGGAGGACGCTTGCGACGTCGCGGATCACGATCGTCCCGGCGGTCTGAACGTGGGTCGAGCCGAGGCCGCTCAGGACGTAGATCGATGCGACGCGTGCCGGCTGTGCGAAACCGCGCGGCAGCCGCACGACGACGTGACGCCGGCCGGTAAAGTCGAGTTTGGTCGCCGTGACGAGCACTTTTTCGTTGATCGCGTTCAGCAGGGTGACGCGGACGAGCGCGCCGCTGCCGTCGCCGTCGACGTCGAAGGCCAGGCCGAGCGCGCCGTCCGGGAGCTGCGTATCGAGATTCGCATATGCGGCCCGCTCGGTTCCGGTGAAGTCGTAGGCGATCGAGAGGCAGGTCGGACACGGTGTCGCGATCGCGAGGCTCCCCGGACCGCCCCGCGGCGAGCTGGAAAAGACCGCGTGTGCGCCGACCGAGAGCTGCGCTTCATGGCGTCCGACCGAGACGCGCTCGATCGCGGTCGCATTGCCGGCGCGTACGGTTACGGTGGCGTCGGCGCCGCTCGCGACGAATCTCCCTTTCGCGTCGATCGTGCCGGACGAGGTCGACCAGGCGAGCGACGGCGGGAGCGCGACCCGGAATCCATCGGCGTCGAAGGCACGCACCACGAACTGCAGGCGGTCGCCGGCATCGACGTTCGGCGCGTCCGGAACGATCTCGACGCGCGCCGGGCGGTCGATCACGTGGATCGGAACGAGACCCTTGAGCGCACCATCTGCGAGGCGCAGCGTACCGTCTCCGGGCGCGCGTGCGACGAACCGGCCGTTGGCAAATGTGCCGAGCCTCGCAGGCGTAACGATCGCGTGGATGGCGCGGCCCGAACCGAGCGCGTGGCCGGCGCTATCGACGACGGCCGTATCGAGCGGGACGATGGCGCCCGGCATCGCGCGGATCGTGCGTGGCCGCGCCACCACCAGCGACGGATCGCCGACCGGCGCATCGCTATAGACGAAGAGCGCGTCGGAGACCGGGCGTTCGCGACCGTCGGACGGCACGTTCTGGAGGCTCGGGCCGGGGTCGCCGAGGTCGCGCGCGACCAGCGTCGAGGAGCCGCCGCCATCGAGCGACATTCCCTCGGTCGCGCCGAACGCGCGCATCACGGCCGCGAACTGCGGGCGGGTCACGCCGATGCTCACGGCCGGCTGCCGACCGTCGACTTCGATCAGGAAGAGCGTGCCGTCGGGTGCGATCGCGGCGCCGGATGCGGGGATCCGGGTCAGGAACTCGCCGCCGCCGGGACCGTCCGGGTCGACGAACCAGGCACCCGCGTGGAGAATGAGCGGCCCGCCGCCGACGACGGTCGTGCTCTGCGCGAGATCGCCGGAGACGAAGTCTCCGCTCGCGACGATCACGTCGCCTTCGCTCGGCACGCCCGCACTGCCGTACGCGTTGATGCCGATCGCGAGATAGTAGCCGGGCGGCTGGGCCGTACCGTTGTCGACGACCCCGCTTACGCGATAGCGCGCGAACGGCGGCGCGCCGTCGAGTTGCGTCAACGCGACCAGCGTGATGTTGGCGAGCGGCGGTACGCCGCCGAACTCCGGCGTGATCAGCGAAGTGCCGCCCTGCGGCGGCGGGTATTCGTTCACACCGTTCAGGACCACGTTCGCCGCACCGATCTGCACGCTGCCGGCGAACGCGAACTCTTCGAAACGCGGCGTGCCATCCGGCGCGATCGCGAGCGCGTAGCGATGACGCGGGGTGCGCAACAGCTTGCCGTTTTGGACCAAGACGTTGGTCGGCTGATTGGTGTTATTGATATCGAAGTAGTCGCCGTTGATCCCGGCGACCGCGCCGGTGCGGCGCGCCATCGAGAGCACGGTCTCGCCGGACGAGGTGAGCCGATCGCTCGCGAGCGCCGCGCCGACGTGCAGATCGTCGCGGTGTGGTGCGATCGCGACCACGTGTACCGCGATCGGCCCGTCCGGCGTGAGCAACTCGTAGTCGCCTTGGGTGACGCCGGGCGCGACGAACGAGACCGTCGGCGCCTGCGCGACGATGGCCGGAAATGGTGCGGGAACGACCAGCCGCGCCGGAAGCGCAAGCGCCAGGAGCAGTCCGCCGACTTGCATCAGGGCTGGGGCCGGATCGAGACGGCGAGCGGGTAGGCGCCGGTGGCGAAGGGCGCGCCGGCGACTCGACGGAGCGTGTGCCCGACGATCACGTCGACCCGATTCGCGCGCGCGCACGGCACGTAGAGCCGCCCGCTCGCGGCGTCGAAAGTCGGCTTCCAGGGCGTCTTGCAGGTCGGGATGGGCGCGTGCATCGCGCGCAAGGTGGTCGCGTCGAGCACGTAGATCGTATCGGCCGATTCGTCGGTGACGAACGCGCGGCCGTCGGCCTCGTCGAGCGCGACGCCGATCGGAAAGCGGAGGGCCGCGCTGCGATGCGCGAGCGCGGGCTTGGTGCCGAGCCGGATCGCGGCGACGTAGCCGGACTTGGCCAACATGCGCGCTTCGACGCTTTGGTTCGCGACCGCATAGAGGGTGCTGCCGTCGCCGGAAAGCGCGATCCCGAAGACGCGCGGCACGGCGGTGATATGACGCACGACCTGCATCGTGCTCGCGTCGACCGCGGCGACCGTGCCGTCGTTGACGTTGCCGACATAGACGATGCCGCGTTTGGCATCGAGCGCGACGCCTTCGGCAGTCGCTCCGGTCGCGACGCGCGCGGTCGTACCGTCGCGCGAGACCCGCGTCACCGCTCCGCCGCCGTCGACGTCCCGATCGCTGACGAAGAATGCGCCGAGCGCGTCGTCTGCTACGATCTCGTTGCCGAGCGGCACGCCGGGGATCCGCGAGACCGCCCACGGCGAACGCGCGATCAGCGTCATGCTGGAGCCGGAGGTATCGGTCGCGGCGACCGTGCCGTCCTTCGCAAAGGCGACGTCGCTCGGCGCACCTCCGGTCGCGAGCGTTCCGACGATCGCAAACGTCTCCGGATCGTGGAAGACGATCCCGCCGTCGTAGGTCGCGACCGCGATCAGTGGCGTCGCCGTCGCGGGCGCCGGGACCAGATGCAGTTCGGCCACGCCGACGCCGCCGGCATTCGCCGCGATGACGGTGGCGGTGGTCGGGACGGCGACGCTGGGTGCCACGAAGCTACCGTTCTCGATCCGTCCCGGCCCGACCACGCTCAAGCGGAACGGCGCCCGCACGCCCGCATACTGCGGGAGCACGCGGCTGCCCGGGAGATAGGCGGTGGGTGCGGGCGCGATCGCGGCGAGCAATGCAAGCGCGAGAACGGCCGTCGCGAGGCGGAGAGCACGGATCATCCTGCGGGCGGTTCGGCGACGAGCGTCGCTATCCGTTCTAGACCGAGCGCAACGTCGGTGCCGGGCGCGACCAGCGTCTGTTCGGTCTTCGCGCCGTCGTAGACGAAACTCGCGACGCGCAGCCCATCGTAGGTCCCGGCGACGATGACGCCGTCCGGATCGACGGCGAATGCACGGGCTCCGGCTCGATCCAGAACCACGACGAAGGCGCGTAGTTCGACCGCGCGCGTGCGCGCGGTCGCTTCGATCCATGCGCGCTCGAACGTGCGGCAATCCCAGATCAGCAGGCGGCGTCCGGCACGCCGATACGCGACGCCGACGCCGGGGTCCGCCATCGAGGCGTCGTCGATCACGACGGTCGGGACCGTGCGATCGATCGCGGCGACGCGTGCGTCGGCATCCGGCGCGATCAGATAGCCCGCTTCGAGCGTAGCCAGCGCGGCCGCGGCTTCATCGTCGTCCGACATCGATATCGCGATGCGCGCGACGATGGCCGGCTCCGCGCGTGGCGCGGGCGCCGGAATCGAGACGCGCGCGGCGCGCGGCGCACCGAGCTCGACGTCGGAGGCGATTATGGCCGGGTCGCGCTCGGGCGCGATGGCGAGCATCTCGCCGGAGGCGGCCACGATCTGGCTCTTCCCGCAGTACGCGACGCAACCACGCTCGATGCCGCTCTTGTTGGCGGCGACGAACGGCACGCCGTTCTCGCGCGCACGAACCCGTGCCAACAGATCGGCCTGGACGTTCTCGAGCACGCCCGGATTGCGCCCGCTGGTCACCCAGGCGGTCGGCATCACCAGCAGCTCGGCGCCCGCATCGACCAACGCCCGCGCGATGGTCGGGATCCGTCCGTCGGCGCAGACCAGTGCGCCGAGCATCCCGAGCGAGGTGCGGATCGGCGCGATCGACTCGGCCGGTGCGAACCAGCGGCGATCGAAATGCCAGAGAAAGGCCTTGTCCGCATAGCCTGAAACGTCGCCGCCCGCGTCGATCACGATCGCACTGTTGTACTGTAAGGAAGCGTGCGTTCGCCCGAGTCCACAGACGACGACCACGCGGAGCCGACGCGCATCGTCGCGAAGTTGGATGACGGCGCGATTGATCTGCTCGACATCGAGCGGACGCTCGCCAAGTACGTAGGCTGGGATAGTGCCCTCAGGGAGTACCACTATGTTCGCACCATTGGCGGCCGCATCGGCGATGTGTTCCCGGACCCCAGGCCAGATATCGTCGAACGCTTCGCGATCGTGGGCGGGGAGCTGGACGGCGGCAACCGTGAGCGTGCGTTTCATGCTCTGCGGACTTCTCTGTGCGGCCCTGATGGCTTCCTGTGTCGGCGGGGCGCTCGCCCGCTATAGGCTCGCTCCGGCCGACGAATACTTCGGCCGCTCGAAGATGTCGATCCTCGAGATCAACAACCGACTACGCGAGTGCACCTACCGTGCGAATCACCGGGTGCGCCCCGGCCTGCTCCTCGGCGACGCACAGCGGACCCAGGAAGCGATGCTCGATTGGGGCCGCAAATATCCCCGCGACCCGTGGCTCTCGCACTACTGGTGGCGGCTGGCGAGCCTCTATTCGCTGATGCCGTCCTCGACCGCCCACCAACGTGAGACGCTCGCACTCGTGCAGTTCCACCACTATACGAACGCCAGGTAACGCGCCGCGCGTGCCCAATACGAGGCACCCATGAAACGAACGTTTGCGATACTGGCGATGGCGGCACTCGCGGCCGGACTGATCGCCCCGGACGGCGTCGGGGCGGCCGCCACGGCAAAGCCTGCGGCGAAGGATCCGTGCGCGTCGAAGCCGAGCAAGTACCAACAGGACCAATGCCGAAAGTTCAACGCATCGGCCCCCGGCGACGAGTACTTCGGCAAGATGAAGATGAGCTATCTCGGGATCAACAATACGTTCCGCGATGAAGCCATCATGTCGGGCGCATACACCACCGATCGGGGCATCATCACGAAAGTGAGTTTCGCCGACGACGCGATGCGCGCGTGGATGGCCAAATACCCGAACGA
>JBEPVY010000122.1:0-6434 GCA_041690835.1 Vulcanimicrobiota bacterium
GCAGGTTGCTCGGGATGAACTGGAACATCCCGCGCATGTTCCCGATCGAGAGCGGTCCCGCATACCACACCGTGGCGTACTTCGTTCCGGGTGCCGACTGCGCGAAGTTCACCGGAGCGAGCGACGGCTGATAGGTACCGTCGGCGAGTTGCGTGCCGGTCGGAGGGGTGAGCGTGCTGACGTATTGAGGCCAGTTGATGTTGGTGAGTTGCGCGAGCCCGCCCGCCCGGTCGAACACATCGTTGTATTGCAGGATCATGTTTCGGATCGGGATATGCTTGGCGGTCACCACCGGGATATTGCCGTCGACCCGGCCGATCTCGAGCAGTCCGGCTAGGCCGTAGTAGGTCTGCGATGTGGTCAGCGTATGGAGGTGGCTGTGGTACCAGTACGCGCCTTGCGGCATATCGGTGGGCACGTGATAGGTGTAGGTGTTCGAGAGATCCGGCGGGATATCGAGCAAGACGTTGTCGCCGTTGCCGCGGGGCGAGACGTGAAGGCCGTGGACGTGGAGGTTGATCGGGGAGGACGCCAATGCCGAGGGATAGAGCGGAATGCTCATGCCCTTGGGCGTGTAGGCCGGATTGTAGTAATCGCGGATGGTGAGGCCCGTCATCGCGTCGTTCATATGCACGATCAAAGTCTGCCCCGGATAGACTTGCAACGTCGGCGCGGGATAGAGATCATCGCCCGAGAGTCGCCCGTCCGAAGCGGTGCCACGAAGCACTTTGTATGCGAACACGAGCATGTTCTCGACGGGCTTCGCGACGGTGTCGAATCGCGCGTGACCCTGGTGCGCGGTCAAGACGACTTCGAGCACCCCGTTCTCGCTCGCAAGCGTCACCGGGTCCGCCAACTGCGGGCGACCCGGCGTCTGGGCCGGCGTCGCCGCTAGCAGCACCAGCAGAGCGACGAACAGTACCGGAAACGCACGCAACATCCGAGTCATCTACAACCTCCCAGTCGCTCGGGTGCCTTCTCGCGCACCTAGGGAGCTCCTGTGGGCGGCCACTTCGCCGCCCGTGCGGGGAACGCCACATCGTTCCGGAACGTTCCGGTCTTGGAGACGCACCGATCCACGGTGAACGTCGCCCTCTTCAAGGAGACATGTATCGTGAATATCTCTCGTTCCACTGCTACGCGCCTTCGACGTCTGCTCCTTGGAGCGCTCGTAGCTCTACTCGTCGTCACTCTTGCCCCGCTGCCCGCATCGGCACGGATGGGGGGCCTCGTGTTCATCAACAATTCGAAGCTCTGCGCGTACGTGACCATCTACCATAGCGCCAACAGCGAGCATCCGACCTGGCAAGTCGCCGGAGGTACGCTCGGGCCGCGCTATGTGAAGGCGGGCGCGAACTTTGCCGGCACGGTCGATTGGAGCGACGTCAAGGTACGCGCCGAGGTGACCCGCAACGACTACTGCACCGGCGAACGCATCCTGGATGTCCATGCCGTCTATCACGACACCAGCACGGTCCCCCACGTGCAACGGACGGCGACCCTGCAAAGCGACACCCGCTTCTACGTCACCATCCGTTGAGCTCCATCGTCTCACCGAAGTTGCAAAAGAAATCCCCCGCAAATCTTTCGATTCACGAGGGATATATGGCTCCGAGTGCTGGACTCGAACCAGCGACCCGCTGATTAACAGTCAGCTGCTCTACCAACTGAGCTAACTCGGAACGGGAACGGACCTGGATTGGCCGTTTGGGGTCCTAGTCCTTGTACCCGAAGCCGGGGGGCTCGGTCAAGAGCCTTTCTCGGACCCGCCCGGCCGGGTTCGGAGCTCGTCCGCGAGAACCGCGCCGACATGACACAGACGGATCTAGCCCGGATCGGCTCGATTCTGGTGGGCAAGCGCCCGGCCACATGGCTCTTCACCGGCGACAGCATCACCCAGGGGGCGAAGCACACCGCCGGCGGGCGGAGCTACCCGCAGCACTTCGAGGAGCGCGTCCGGTACGAGATGGGGCGCGGGCTCGACGTCGTCATCAACACGGCGATCAGCGGCGACGAGGCCTTCGACGTGCTTGGCGCGTTCGACGATCGAGTCGCGCGACTGCATCCGACGGTCGCCTTCGTCATGCTCGGTACGAACGATTCGGTTCGGGGTCTTTCGGGCGCGGACGCGTTCCGTGCGACCTTGCATCGCTCGCGGCGAGGATCCGCGCGCTCGGCGCGATCCCGGTCATCCAAACGCCCACGCCGATCGAGACCCGGCTCGCTCCCAACCGCGCCGACCTCGAGGCCTACGTCCGCATCGTCCGCGAGGTCGCGCGCGAGGCGGACGTCGTGCTGATCGATCACTACGCCGCATGGCTCGCGCGCGGCGACGGTGCGCCGCCGCCGGGTTGGCTCGCCGATGCGATCCATCCGAACGCGCGCGGTCACGCGGACATGGCGCAGACGCTCTTCGTCGCCCTCGGTATCTAGGGCACCGGGGTCGGAGTAGGCGCCGGGGTCGGGCAGACCGGAGCGGCGAGCGACTTCGAGGGGTCGATCGTCACGTCGGCGGCGGTGATGACGATCAGGTCCTTGTCCGTGTGGAGCTCGACGTCGTTGCCGTTGATCCAGCGCGACATGAAGAACGCCGCGGCCTTCTGATTCTTGCCTTCGAAGGTCTGCTCGTCTTGCTTGAGCGCGATCGTCGTTCCATCGATCCCCTGGAGCGAGTCGAAGCGCAGATGCAAATCGCCCTCGTGGCCGTTGATGCCATGCTTGCCTGCGAGCGCCACGACGCCGGCTCCGACCGCGCATTGTGCGACGACGGCAATGCCGCCGACGTTCGCACCCGTGACCGCGTCGAACGCGAACGGCTCACCGGTCTGCTCGTCGTGCGAACTGAGCATCTTCACGAGATGCACGGTGATCGTCGTTCCGGCCGGAATGACGATCTTGCCGGGCGCGGCGGCAGGAGACGGAGCGGGCGCGGCGGTCGTGAGTTGCGCCAAGATCAACGCAGCAGAAGCGAGGGCGGTGTACATATGTTCTCCCGAAAACAAAAGCAAACGCCGACCCGAAGCGAGCCGGCGATGTGCCATTGGTTCAATTCCGCAAAGCGGTTTCCTAGCTCGGGACCGAGGCCTCGCTTGCCCCATCGGCGAGGACGGAGACCTTGCCGGGAGCGTCGCCGTTCTTCGGCGGCACGAGTTGGAACTCGTAGGTCTTGACGCCGATTCCGGGGAGCGTCGCTTTCACGCCGCCCGGCGAGCAGAGGCCGTCTGCGCAGAATGAGGCGACCCAACCGTCCTTGACCCCTTTAGCCGAGAGCGCGACCTGTTGGTTCGGCGCGCCGACCACCACCAGGCGGTACTTGAGCGTGCTCTTCACGCTGCCGGGGAGATCAGCACCCGTCCACTTCGTCAGGCTCAGGTTCGTGCCGGCCCCGTGCGCCATCGCGACGGCGGCCATCCCTTCGGTCGTCCGCTCGGGCACGCGCGCGATCATGCTCTTGTAGCGTCCGGTCGGCGGGATCCGATCCGCGTACGACTTGGCCGAAGCGAAGACGCGGGCGGCGTTCTTCGCATCGCCGAGTGCGACGTAGACGTCGGCCAGATCGAGCGACTCATCGGCCACGTACGTCACCGCCTGGCCGTCTTTGCCGACCGGTTCTTTGGCGGCGGCCTGCTTCAGCAAAGCGACCGCCTTCTCGTACGGCGCGACCGCGTTGGCGAAGTTGCCGGCGCGCTCTTGCGCGAGGCCGGCGTTGTCCCACGCGTCGACGTCGTCCGGCGCGAGCTTCGCCCATCGCGCGGCACTCGCCGCCATCATCGGATAATCATGCAAACGGTAGTACGAGCGCGTCACCAGACCGACCAGTTTGGGATCGTTGCGATGCTGCGCGAGCAGCCCCGCATAGACGGACGCCGCATCCGCGAACCGGTTGGTGTCGCCGTACGCGTTCGCTAGCGCCATGGCGGCGGCGTTCTTCTCCTTGGCGGTCTTCGCGATCTTGGTCTGCGCCTGCGCGATCGCCAGCTCGAGCGCGCCTTGCGCGTTCAACGTGCGTTCGTAATCGTACCGCGGGGTCGAGAGCGCGTCGAGCTTTCCGAGATACGTTCCGACGTCGTCGAGCCGCTTGTTCGCCTTGACGACGGTCGCGGCGATCTGCGCGGGGGTACCGGTGAACGAGAACTGTGCGACGGAGAGCATCGCGTCGAGCTTCTTCTGCTCGGGCGTCAGGAACTCGGCGTTCTTTCCCGCGAGTGCCGATGCGACGTACGAGGCCAGGCGCGCGGGCTCGATGCCGCCGATCCAACGCCCGCGCACGACACCGTTGGCATCGATCACGATCGTGGTCGGCAGCGCACTGATGCCGAAGTTGTTGTAGTCGGCCGACTTCCCGAGTGCGGTGGCGTACGGTACGCCACGGATCGAGGTGAAGGTACGCACCACCTGCGCGGCTTCGGACGTATCCACGCCGAGGAACGCGACCTTATCGCCGTGCAGTTTCGCGTACGACGCCACCATATCGGGCGTCTCCGCGCGACACGGCGGACACCAGGTCGCCCAGAAGTTGAGGACCAGCACCTTACCGGCGTAATCGGAGGTCGCGATCTTGGCGCCGTCGAGCCCGGTACCCGTGAACGTCGGTGCGACGCTCCCGACCGGCGCGAAGCCCGAGTTGACCGGCGCGTTCGCAGGCACGTTTGCGGGCGGGGCGGTCGTCTGGCTCGAGCACTGTGCCAACAAAACGCCCGCGACGAGCGTCCCGACGATGGAAAGAATGCGGTTCATAGTACCCCCAACTGACACGGCGTATTTGACAAAGTTTGCACGGCCGCGTAAAATCGCCTGTCCACCATGCAAGCACCCTCACGGCGGGGCATTTTCGCCTCGCCCGCCTTCACCCGCTATTTCTTCGGGCAGTCATTCTCGTACGTCGGCGACGGCTTGCGTACGATTGCTATACCCCTGCTCGTCTTCCACCTGACCGGCTCCGCGCTCTCGACGGGCGGTGCCTTCATCGCGGAGATCGTGCCTTTCGCGCTTCTAGCAGTCGTCGGCGGATCGCTCGCGGATCGGACCGATCGCCGCAAGCTGATGATCGTCTGCGACGCGATCCGCTGCCTGGTGATGGTCGGTTTCGCGTTGCTGTTCGCTACGCATCACCTGACCGTACCGTTGGTCTACGCGGGGCTGGTCGTGATCTCGTCGTGCGCGGCCTTCTTCATGGGCGGCCAGTCGTCGTCGATCCCGTTTCTGCTCGGCAAGGACGGCAGCACCCGCGGCATGTCCGCCTTGATCGCCGCCGAGCAGACCTCCAACATGATCGCGCCGGCACTCGGTAGCGCCATCTTCTCGTTCTTCGGACCGCTGCCGACCCTGATCGCAAATGCCGCGACCTACCTCGCGAGCCAATTCTCGCTCGTCGGCGTTCCGACGCTCGGGCCCGATGAGCCCGCCGGCCGGCCGTCTCTGCGCGAACTGATCGACGACATCAAGCTCGGATTCCGCACGCTCTTCGGCGATGCCGGAATGCGGGCTCAGGCTTGGATCGGGCTCTCGCTCAACACGCTCGGCTTCGGCGGCTACGCGATCCTGATCCCGTTCCTCAAGCACGATTTCGGCGCGAGCGACACGCAGATCGGGTTCTTCTTCTCGATCAGCGCGGCGGGCGCGGTGTGCGGTTCGCTGTTGGCCGGACGGCTCGATCGGCGCTGGCCGTTCGGACGGATGCTGACGATCGCCTACGTGCTCGACGCACTGCTGTTCCTGCCGGTCATCCTTACGCACAACCTGTGGGTCGCGGGTACGTTCTGGGCGATCTCGAACGCGTGCGCGAACTTCGAGACGACCCAGATCATCGGCTGGCGCCTTCGCGTGATCCCGGAACCGTTGATCGGGCGGACGTTCGGCGCGGTCCGCGTGTTCGTGCTGGCCGGCATCGCGCCGGGCGTGCTCGGAGCCGGATGGCTTGCGGATCACGTGAGTCCGTACAGTGCGATGTGCGCGAGCACGCTCGGATTCGTCCTGATCGCCGGCCTGGCCATAGCCACGCCGGCGATCAGAAACGAGACGCGCTAGTCGCTACTGCGGCGGACGTGACTGACGGCGAACCGTCACGTCGTGCGTAGTGGTCAGCTGGACCGGCGCCTGGGCCGGGAGCGTGACGTTGGCCTTCTTATTGTAGCCGTACAGGAAGCCACCGGCCGCCCCGACGATCCCGCCACCGCCGGTGTGCAAGACGGTCTTGCCGATCACGTTGCCGAGGATCATCCCACCGATCGTCGAGAGCGCGACCTGCGCGCCGTTACGCGTCTGTTGCTTGGTCCCGGCCGAGGTGACCTGGGCAGGCAGATCGATGCTCGTCCCGTCCCGCAAGGTCAAACGGTCGATGCCGAGTTGCAGTTCGGGATTGGTCCCACGTCCGGCGGCTACGACCTTGAGCACGTGTCCGGTGATCTGGGCGCCCGCGAACGTGTCGTCGTCCT
>JBEPVY010000123.1:0-6416 GCA_041690835.1 Vulcanimicrobiota bacterium
AGATGATCTTCATCGGCGACGCGCTCTTCCCGGGCGGCAACGATTCGCCGGCGCGTACGACCGACGCGATCTGCATCCAGATCAAGGACCCGACCGAGACCAAGCACGTGATCGAGGCGATCGTCGCATGCATGGGCGGAACGGTCCCCGATTCCGCGAAGGGATAGAGGCTATGGTTACCGCTCAACAAGTCCGCGAATCGCTCGCCGTCGTCAAAGACCCCGAACTCGATATTCCGATCCTCGATCTCGGATTGGTCTACGACATCGTCGCGCTCGGCGAGAACGGCGAGCACGTCACCGTGACGATGACCCTGACCTCGCCGATGTGCCCGGTCGGCCCGATGTTCAAGCAATCCGTCGAGGACAACGTCAAAGCGATCGAGGGCGTCAAGACGGCCAACGTCGACATCACGTTCTCCCCGCCGTGGGATCCGAAGACGATGGCGACCGAAGACGTCAAGGTCACGCTCGGAATCTGGTAGGCGGGCCCACTTCCGGCCCGTCAGCCACCCGTGCGCGGCATCTCGAGGATCGCGATTCCACCGGTTGAGAACGCGAGGAGTTTACCGGTGGCGTTCTTGATCTCGGCACGAGCGGTGCCGCGCGTGGTGCCGACGGAGACGGTGAAGCCTTCCGCGGTGATCTCGGCGCCGTCGGGCGGGATCGGACGCACGAACTGGATGCTCAGATCGGTGGTCGTGCACGTCTTGCCGAGCGGGAGCTCGGTAAAGGCCGCGCAGGTCATGACCGTGTCGAGCAACGTCGCGATGATCCCGCCGTGGACCGTCCCTTGCGGATTCGTGAACTCTTCGCTCGCACGCATGGTGAAGCGCACGTAACCCGTGTCGGCCGCGACGCAGTGCATGCCCATCAACATCGCGACCGGTGGCGGAGCGATCTCGCCGGAGACCATCCCGCGCATCGAATCCAAGCCGGAACGCACGAGATACGCGCGGCCCGTCTCGAGCGGGTCTTGCCAGCGGATGGTCCGTTCACGCGTCGACATGGGTCCCCCCGCATCAGCCTCGGTATTCGCGGTCCCGTTCGGTCTGTGTAATAATGGGTCCTAGTATGCACGCATCCGAAGACTTGGTCGAGTACGGTCTGCGCCGCTGGCTGATCGTGGTCGGCGTGATGTCCGCCACGCTCCTCCAAGTGCTCGATGCGACCATCGTCAACGTCGCGTTGCCGACCATCCAGGGCAATCTCGGCGCGAACTTCGATCAGGGCGCCTGGATCGTGACCGGCTACATCATCGCGGCCGTGATCGTGATTCCGCTCACGCCGTGGCTGCAGCAGATGTTCGGCCGACGCCAATATTACGTCGCCGCGATCGTCGGCTTCACGCTCACCTCGGCTCTCTGCGGTTTCGCCCAATCGCTCGATCAACTGATCTTCTTCCGGATTCTTCAAGGCTTGTGCGGCGGCGGTCTGATCTCGACCGGCCAGGCGATCATGCGCGATACGTTCCCGGCTAAAGAGATCGGCAAGAGTCAGGCGCTCGTCTCGCTCGGCGCGATCGTCGGTCCGAGCCTCGGCCCGACGCTCGGCGGCATCCTGACGGACGCGCTCTCCTGGAACTGGATCTTCTACATCAACATCATTCCCGGCATCATCGCGGCCATACTGGTCGCTTCGTTGTTGCGCAACCCCGAGGGCCGCGGAAAGCCCTCGGTCGACGGACTCGGTCTCGGCCTGCTCGCGACCGGCCTGGGCTCGCTCCAATACGTCCTCGATGAAGGCGAGCGCAACGATTGGCTCAACGATCCGACGATCGCGTTTCTGAGCGCGCTCAGCGTAGGCGCGCTGGCGGTCTTCGTCTGGTGGGAACTGCGGGTCAAGAATCCGATCGTGGATCTGCGCATCCTCAAGAACCGCACGGTCGCGGCCGGCTGTCTGCTCGCGATGACGCTGGCGTTCTCGCTCTTCGGTGGGGTCATCCTCGCACCGCAGTTCCAACAGACGTTCCTGAACTTCACCGCGACGCTCTCGGGCGAATCCATCCTGTTGCGGGCCGCCGCGATCGCGGCCATGACGCCGGTCACGCTCTTCTTGCTCATGCGCGCCAAGTGGCAGCCGCGCGTGCTGCTCGGAGTCGGCTTCATCATCGTCGCGATCGCCAACCTGATGAACGCGCAGATCATCACGACCGACTCGAATTTCTGGACGTTCGCATTCGTCCTGATCCTGGGCGGCATCGGCTTCGGCATGCTCTTCGTGCCGCTCTCGGTCGCGGTCCTCAACAGCGTCGCCGGGCCCGACACCCAGAAGGCGACCTCGCTGCTCAGCCTGTGCCAGCAGTTGGGCGGCTCGGTCTCGACCGCGATGCTCGTCACCCTGCTCGACCGGCGAAGCGCGCAGCACCTGGATACGCTGGCGGGCACGATCACGCGCAACAGCATCGCCGCGACGCAGTTCCTGGCGCACGCTCCGGCCGCGTTGCTCGCGCGAATCGTCGCGGCCCAGGCGACCACGATGGCGTTCGCCGATGCGTTCTACTTCCTCGGAGTGCTCACGCTCGTGCTGGCACCGCTCTCGCTCTTGCTCCGGCCCGCGAAACCCGCAGCCGGTGCCGGACCACCGGTCATCGTAGCAGACTGATGCTCAGGGTCGGACGCGGCATCTCGCCGGTCCGCCCGTAGGCGAAGCTGGTATCGATCTCGATGCCGGGGCCGTGCTTGCGGTGGATCCGCAGCGCGACCGTCTGCAAGAACTCGGGGCGCCCGTAGTTCAAGAACTGCGGCCAGTCGCGTGCGTACTGGATCGAGCTGAAGATGCTCCACGGCGCGCGCGGCTGATACGTGCCGGAGGCGGTGTACGTACGAAACGTCCCGCGCGGGAACAACCCGATCTGATCGTTGCTCTGCAAGATCGCGGCGCCCGCGCTCAGGAGCAGGCTCGAACCGAACGAACGGCTCGCGAAGGTCGAGACGCCTTGGTCGAACGCCCGCCGGCCATACGAATATGCCGTCCCGCCCGCGGTCGCTTGTGCGGAGAGGCTGATGCCGGCGAGGTGGAGGGTCGGAGCGTCGAGCACCGCGCCGACGCTCGCGCGCCGATCCTGCGCGATCGGGTAGTCGCTCGGGTGCACGTCGCGACCGACATCGCCGTCGAAGCGCAATGCGAACCCGCCGCCGACCGGGCTGCGATTGGTCGAGGCGTAGAGGTCGTCGCTATGGGTCGCGCCGTTCTGCGCGAGCGAGAGTTGCACGGTGCCGGTCCGGCCGAACGAAGTCAACGCGTAGCGTGCGTACCTTAGACCGATACCGCTGGAACCCGCGAACGTCTGGTTGAGTCCGGGCGTCAGGCTCTGAAAGGCGAGCATGTCGTAGCGTGCGCCATCGCCATCCTGCGTCACGGCGAGCGACGCGTAGCCGCGCTCGGATGTTGCCAGATGCGCTTCGAGTCCGGCGCCCACTCCGCCCAGATAGCGATCGTAGCGAGCCGTTCCGAAGACGTAGCCGTTCTGGCCGCGGCCGAGCAGAAACGGATACTCGAGCGCGGCACCGACGGCCGGCGACGGACCGAAGTCGCGAGCGTGCGGCGCCGCCAGCGGATAGGTATACGACGCGACCGTCTGTACCGCGGCGCCGTTGCCGACCTGAGCGGGCGTGAACGTGAGCGATTCGTTCGGTCGGATGACGACGCGCTGGGAGGTGACGACCGGCGTGGTCCCGCCCGTGTCGTTGGTCGTCGTCGCGTCGATGAAGTGCCCGTCGCCGGTCTCGATGTCGAGCGCGTAGGCCGCACCGCTCGTCTTCAGGCCGCCGTCCTCGAGCGTCACGCCGCCCGAGAGCACCGCTCGGCCTTCGTTCAGATAGACGATCGCATGCGCCGCGCTCAAGCTGCGCGTCCCGACCTTGACGGCGACGCCGGCATCTGCGACCAGCACGCGCCGATCGGTGTAGAGCGCGACGTTGGAGGCGGTGATCTCGATCGAGGGCGGCGGCGGCGCGGCCGCACGTGCGGACTGCGGGAGCAGGCCACACGCCAATAGGAGCACCGCGGCGAGACAAAAGGCGAGACGCATCCCGCAAAGGTTGGCGCTCCCGGGCCGTGCAACCCCTCTTCCGATGAAGACCCACGGCGAGAAATACGCAGAGCTGCAGCGCAAGCGCGCGCTCGCGGCCGCTCCAGCCGGCGCCGCGGCCGTCGAAAAGCAACACGCCCGTGGGAAGCGGACGGCCCGCGAGCGGATCGACGGGCTCGTCGACCCCGGCTCGTTCACCGAACTCGATGCCTTCGTCGTCCACCGCGCCAACGGGTTCGGCTTGGATGAAAAAGAGTTTCTCGGCGACGGCGTCGTGACCGGCCGCGCGACCATCGACGGTCGCCAGGTCTTCCTCTTCTCGCAAGACTTCACGGTCCTGGGCGGATCGCTCGGCGAGGCCTTCGCGGAGAAGATCTGCAAGGTGATGGATCTTGCGGTCCGGACCGGCTCGCCCCTGATCGGGATCAACGACTCCGGTGGCGCGCGCATCCAAGAAGGCGTGGTCGCGCTCGGCGGCTATGCAGAGATCTTCTGGCGCAACGTCCAGGCCAGCGGCGTCATCCCGCAGATCAGCCTGATCGCCGGCCCGTGCGCGGGCGGCGCGGTCTACTCCCCCTCGATCACCGACTTCGTGATCATGACCGAAGGCGTCGGGCAGATGTTCATCACCGGCCCCGAGATCATCAAGACGGTCACCGGGGAAGAGGTCACGTTCGATCAGCTCGGCGGCGCGACCACGCATGCCACCAAGAGCGGCGTCGCGCACCTGGTCGCGACCGACGAAGACGACGCGAGCGCCATGACGCGGACGTTGCTCTCGTACATGCCGCAGAACAACTTAGAAGAAGCCCCGCGCTTCGCGTGCGACGACGATCCACAGCGCGAGAGCCCGGAGCTCGACGAGATCGTGCCGGACTCTTCGAACAAACCTTACGACATGCACGACGTGATCGAGCCGATCCTCGACTTCGGCGACTTCTTCGAGATCCAGCCGGCCTACGCGCGCAACATCCTGTGCGGCTTCGGACGGATCGGCGGACAGAGCGTCGGCATCGTCGGCAATCAACCAAACGTGCTGGCGGGCGTGCTCGACATCAAGTCCTCGATCAAGGCCGCGCGCTTCGTGCGCTTCTGCGACGCCTTCAACATCCCGCTGGTGACGTTCGTCGACGTGCCCGGTTTCTTGCCCGGCACCGATCAAGAATACGGCGGCATCATCACCCACGGCGCCAAACTGCTCTACGCGTACGCCGAGGCGACCGTCCCGAAGATCACGATCATCACGCGCAAGGCCTACGGCGGCGCGTACGACGTGATGGCGAGCAAGCACATCCGGGCCGATGTCAATCTGGCCTGGCCGACCGCCGAGATCGCGGTGATGGGTGCCGAGGGCGCCGTCAAGACGATCTTCCGCCGCGACATCGCGGCCGCCGCCGACAAAGACGCGAAGACCAAGGAACTGATCGACGAATACGTGGAGCGCTTCGCGAATCCGTACATCGCCGCGCAGTACGGCTACGTGGACGACGTGATCGAAGCGCATCGGACCCGCGGCGCGATCGCGACCTCTCTCGACATGCTGCGCACCAAACGGGTCGACCGCCCCAAGCGCAAACACGGCAACATCCCGCTCTAGTAAAGGACCGCCATGACGACCCGTAAGGATTTCCTGATCGCCTCGACCGCCGTCGCGGCCCTCGCCCCGGCCGTCGCGTCGGCCACACCGGCGGCGGTCGTCACCGTAGCCGCGGGCCCGGAGATCCCCAAGTTCGCGTTCGACCGGGCGGGCTTCGACGCGATCGTCGCGCGCGTCGCGCAACATCGCCATTCGTTCGCCTCGACCAAGCTCGAAGATGGCGACGTCCTGAACGCGATGACCAACGTGATGAACGCTTATGAGGAGTCGCTCGGCGAGAAGCCGGTCTCGATCACGGCGGCGGCGATCCTCTACCACGGCTCGGCGCTCGCGCTCGGCTTCAACGACTGGGTCTGGAACGAGATGTTCGCCCCGGCGCTCCCGAAGATGCCCGCCTCGATCAAGGCCGACATCGCGACGTTCAAAAAAGGCGACGGCAACCAATGGCTGCATAGGCCGAAGACCGGCGAGAACGACGCATCGATCGAGACGCTCGTCATGCGCGGCAGCTACTTCCTCCTGTGCAACAATGCGACGACCGGCTTCGCACACATGCTCGCAAGGGCGCTCGACATCACCCCGGCCGCAGCCTACATCAAGCTGACGACCAACCTCGTGCCCCACGCGCTCCTCGTCCCCGCCGGCGTCTGGGCGATCCACGCCCTCCAAGAAGCGCACTTCACCTATCAGCAGGCGACACTCTAGGAAATCCGTGAAAAACAGGACGCGGGAGGCCGCGATGGTATCTATGCTCGGTGAAACTTCTCGAAGGTAAGCGCGCCCTGGT
>JBEPVY010000124.1:0-6409 GCA_041690835.1 Vulcanimicrobiota bacterium
GGAGGCGCCCGAAAGGCAATGAGCCGCCAGTACGTCCTGCTGATCGAAGACAACGACGACGACATCGAGTTGACCAGACGCGCGTTCGCGCGCAACCATATCCTCAACGAGATCGTCGTGGCCCGCGACGGCGCGGAGGCGAGCGCGCTGCTCTTCTCCGAGGAGCGCGAACGGCCGTTGCCGCAGTTCATCCTTCTCGACCTGAAGCTGCCGAAGATCTCCGGCCTCGAGCTGCTCGAGCGGATCCGTTCCGACCCGCGCACCGGCTTGATCCCGACCGTGATCCTGACGTCGAGCAAACAGGACGAAGATCTGCTCGCAGGCTATCGCTTGGGCGTCAACAGCTACGTGCGCAAACCGGTCGACTTCAACGAGTTCGTCGAAGCGGTCCGCCAGGTCGGACTCTACTGGCTGGTCATCAACCAACCGCCGCCGGTCGAGAGCGACATGTGAGCGAACGCCTCCGCGTCCTGTGCGTCGACGACTCCGAAGACGACGCCGAGCTCAACATCCTGGCGCTGCGCCGGCACGGATACGACGTCGAGAGCAAGCGGGTCGATCGGCGCGAGGCGGCCGGCCGCGAGCTGATCTCGGGATCCTGGGATCTGGTCCTGTGCGACTACTCGATGCCGCATTTCAGTGCGAACGGAATGCTCGAGCTGCTCGCGCAGGGCGAGTACGACGTCCCGACCATGATCGTCTCGGGAGCGATCGGAGAAGAAGCGGCCGCGGAGATGATCCGCCTGGGTGCCTACGACTACATCTTCAAGAACAATCTCAAACGTCTCGGCACGGCCGTGGAGCGCGCGCTCCGGGATGCCGAGATCCGGCGCGGCCGGCGCGCGATGGAAGAACAGTTACGGGCGAGCGAGACGCGCTTACGTCTGCTCTTCGAACAGCTTCCGGCCTTGGTCATCACGACCGACACCGACCTCACGATCACATCCGTCGAAGGCGCGCGCTTGGCGGCGCTCGGGATGGAGGGCGATACCCTGGTCGGGGCGCGCATCGGCACCTCGGCATTGATCGCCGACGAATCCCGCTTCCCGATCAGGCGCGCGCACTTGCGCGCGCTGCAAGGCGGAGCCGGTGCGTACGAAGTGATCTGGGGAGGCAAGACGCTCCAAGGGCACGTCGAGCCGCTCCGTAGTGCGGATGCGCGAATCGTGGGTACGATCGCGGTCGCGTTCGACGTGACCGACCGGAAGGTCGCGGAGCAGCGACTCGCCTATTTCGCGCAGTACGACATCCTGACCGATCTCCCGAACCGCGCGGTGCTCGAAGATCGGCTCGAGCAGGCGATCGCGGTCGCGGAGCGACACGGCGGCGGAATCGCGGTCGTGGCCATCGATCTGGACCGCTTCAAGGAGATCAACGAGACGTTCGGCCGGTCCGGAGGCGACGAACTGCTCCGGGCGGTCGGCGCGCGTCTGCGGCGCCTCTATTCGCGCCAGGCCACCGTCTCGCGCTTTAGCGAAGACCTCTTCGTCGTGCTGGTCGCCGAGATCGGGGATCGCGAGCAGATGGAAGCGCTCGCGCGCCGGACCGCCGACATGTTCGAATCGCCGTTCGAGATCGGCAACTCCGAGGCGTACGTGACCGGCAGTATCGGCATCGCGCTCTACGGTCCGGACGGCGCGCAGCCGGCCGGGCTGATCGAAGCGGCCGAAGCGGCCCTGCTCTCGGCCAAACAGGCGGGCCGGAACACCTGGCGGTTCTTCGCGCCGTCGATGCTCCTCTCGTCGGCCGAGCGCATGACGCTCAAACGTCAGTTGCGCAACGCGCCGTTGGCGGGAGAACTCGTGCTGCACTATCAGCCGATCTTCCGCGCGCCGGACAAGACGCTCGCGGCGATGGAGGCGCTGGTGCGCTGGCAGCACCCCGAACTCGGGCTGCTGATGCCGGATAACTTCATCGCGCTTGCCGAGGAGTCGGGCTCGATCGACGACGTCGGAGAGTGGGTGCTCGAGGAGGCGATGCGGCACTTGGAGATCTGGGACGCGGCTGGCATCGCCGTGCCGCGCGTCTGCGTCAATCTCTCGGCGCGTCAGTTCGAACGACGCGATCTGCGCGCGCGTATCGGCGGGATCCTGGCGCGCCGAGAAACCGTGTCTGCGCGGCTCGAACTGGAACTGACCGAGAGCGCGATCATGCGCGACGTGACCGCCGCGATCGCGATCCTCCAGGATCTCAAGACGCTGGGCGTGCGACTCTCGGTCGACGACTTCGGAGCGGGCTATACGAGTCTGAGCTTCTTACGGCGCTTCCCGGTCGATACGCTCAAGATCGACCAATCGTTCGTGCGCGATCTGTTGCCGGGTTCGCAGGACGAGGCCATCGTCAAAGCGATCGTCACGCTCGCGACCAATCTCGGGCTGACCAGCGTCGCCGAGGGCGTCGAGACCGGCGACGTGGCGGGTCAGCTACGGGAGCTGGGCGTCGACGAGCTGCAGGGCTATCACTTGGCGATGCCGATGCCGTTCGACGCCTGCGCACCGTTCGTGCTCTCGTTGACCGCGAGCACATCCGCGAGCTGAACCGCAAAGGGCGCGACGATCGCGACCAGTCGTTCGATGCCCGCCCGGTCCTGCGCGTCGAAGCGCGCCTTATGCGGAGCGTCGAGATCGAAGACCGCGATCACCCGGTCGCCGGCCAGGATCGGAACGACGATCTCCGACCGCGAAGCCGAGTCGCAGACGATGTGATCCTCGAATGCATCGACGTCGCCGACCACGACGGTCGCGCGCGACGTAAACGCCGCACCGCACACTCCGCGTCCGGACGGGAGCCGCGTGCAGGCGGGTCTGCCAGCGAACGGCCCGAGGACCAGCTCTCCGTTGGGATGTGCGAAGTAGAAGCCGGCCCAGTTCAGGTCCGGGATCTCGGCGAGCGCGAGGGCGGCGAAGTTCGCGACGTTGGCGAGCGGATCGGGCTCGCCCGCGAGCAGTGCGGTCGCCTGGCTCGAGAGCAGTTCGTAGTCGACCATGGCCTAACAATAGCACACGACGTCCCGACGGCTCTGAGGGAAGGGTCGCGGGCGGGAGAGAAGGCGTCTGCGATGCTCGAATCGTCGCGCGAACTCCGCGACACGTCGCTGATCCGTCAGGCCGCCGGACTACTCGCGGTCGATGCGCCGTTGGACGAGCTCTTCGAGCGCCTGACCGGCCTGCTGGCCGCGCACGTCGACGCTTCGGTCGTGTTCGTCGCACTGACCGACGCCGCCGGCGAGACCGCGATCGAGTTCATCCACGATCACGGCAAGATCTCGCGCGACGTGCATCTTCCGCTGAGCGATCGGTCGCGCGCGCGCGCCGCGATCGCCTCCGGTGAGGTGATCTGGGGGAATACGCCCGAAGAGTGGGCGCCCGGCGGGTCGTCGCCGATCTACCGCGATCGCCCCGAGAGCAACGATTCGATCTCGGCGATCTTCGTACCGATGCGGGCCGGCGGCCGGACGGTCGGCGCGCTCTCGGTGCAGACGACGCGCGCCGGTGCCTACGACGATGCGGGCGTCGAGGTGGTGGCGGCGATCGGACATTTCCTGGGGGTCGCCATCGAGAACAACCGGCTGGTGACGCGCCTCACGCGTATCGCCGACGTCGATACCCTGACCGGGCTCGCGAACCATTCGATGTTGGTCCGTTCGGTCGACCGCGCGATCGAGCGCGCGACCTCGACGCGTCCGGCCGCGTTGCTGATGTTCAATCTGACGAACTTCGGATCGTTCAACGACACGTACGGCTACGCCGTCGGTGATGAGATCCTCAAACGAGTCGCGAGCGCTCTCGACGCCTTGAGCGACGACGGCGTCACGATCGGACGATTCGGCGGCGACGTCTTCCTCGCGATCGTCGAGGGGGGCGCGCGCGAGCGGGTGTTCGATGCGGTCGGGAACGCGATGGATCGTCTGCGCGCGATCTCCTACGAGAGCGCCGGCGGGAGCATCCCCATCTCGATCGCGTGTGGCTACGCATTCGTCCCGCTCGAAGCGAACCTGCGCAGCGATGCGGTCGCGCTCTGCGTCCATCGCACGCGCCTCTCGCGCAAGCTCGGCGGCATGCCGATCGGCGAAGACGACATCGATGCGTATCACCTGCACGGCGTCTTCGACGGGATCGAGACGGTCGTCGGGAGCCTGCTCGACCGCGATCCGTTCACGCGCGTACATCTCTTCCACGTCAACGCGATGGCCAAGCATTGGTCTGAGTACAATCTCGATCTGGACGCATTGCAACTCGCGTGGTTGCTGCAGGCGAGCCTGTTGCACGACGTCGGGAAGTTGCTGGTCCCGGACAAGATCCTGATCAAGCCGGGTGCGCTGACCGCGAGCGAGTACCGTTCGATGCAAGAGCACG
Organism: Vulcanimicrobiota bacterium; assembly: GCA_041690835.1. Lineage (GTDB taxonomy): Bacteria > Vulcanimicrobiota > Vulcanimicrobiia > Vulcanimicrobiales > Vulcanimicrobiaceae > JALYSX01. Next base: position 4,356 of record JBEPVY010000124.1, read on the forward strand.
CGGCGTTCGGCGAGACCATCCTGCAACCGTACGAAGCGTTCGCGGACGTCGCCGAGATCGTCGGCCAGCATCACGAACGTTGGGACGGCGCCGGCTATCCGAAGGGCCTGCGCGGCGAGGAGATCCGCCCGCTCGCGCGCGCCATCGCGATCCTGGATGCGTTCTCGGCGATGGTGGTCGATCGGCCGTACCATCGCGGTATCCCCGAATCCGAGGCGCTGGCCGAGATCGAGCGCTGTTCCGGAACGCAGTTCGATCCTGGCTACGTCGAGCGTTTCGTCGCGTGGCGAAGAGGCGCGGCCGCGCGCACCGCGTAAAAATAGCCACGGCGCGCGCCCGTAGCTCAATTGGATAGAGCAGGGGACTCCTAAGCCCAAGGTTGGTGGTTCAATTCCGCCCGGGCGCACCAACAATTCATTCGGAGGACTCACCCTTGAAGCGATGGCTCGCCGTATCGCTCGCGTTGGCGTTCGCACTCGCGGTCGTGCCCGCAGCCGCAGCGGTCGTCCGCGGAGCGCAAGCGCTCGCCCGGACCGGTTCGGCCCCCGCTGGCGGCGGCGTGCCGGCCCTGCACCTGGCGACTCCCGACCCGAGCCTGGGCTCGCCCGCACAGATCGCGGCGGCCTGGGACCCGGCAGCGTGGCGCGCCTACGGCATCGGCCTGGCCGCTTCGGCGCGGATCGACGGCAAGAACGCGATCGGCCTGCGGCTCGGCGGATTCTCGGACGACCCGACCTTCGAAGGCTTCGTCGCGCAACCGCTCGTCGCGGGAATCGTACGCGGTCGTGCGCTCGCGGTGGTGGTTCCGGCCGCCGAACCGTCGACGGATGCCAACGCCCTGCACGCACTCGACTTGCCGCCGCTCGAAGCGGCCCTGCGCGGGGGCGCCGGCGCGATCGGCTGCACCTTGCCCGGCGTTCCCTGGGTCGCCGCGCTCTGTCGCGACCCGCACGTCCTCGCCACCGCGCTTGCGCGGGACCTCCGCTTCGAAGGCTTCGTGACCGGCTCCAGCTGGACCGACGATACCACCCCCGAACGGGTCCGTTGGGCCGCGCGTACCTCCGGGCTGCTCGGCCGGCCGCCTCTGCCGGGCTCACCGGCCGCGAGCGCTACGCTCGCACGCCGACTTGTTCAAAGCGGCGCCGTCCTCCTCAAGAACGACGGTGCGGTACTCCCGTTCGAACCGGCCACGACCCGTTCGCTACTGGTGGTCGGCGCGGAGGACGCGACCGTTGCCGCGCTACGGGCCGTGATGCCCTCGACCGCGATCTCGACCGCCCCGGCCGATCGTGCGGCGGCGGTCCGGAGCGCCGCCCACGTCCAGGCCTGCCTGCTCGTGCTTGGACCGGTCGACCCAAACGAAGCCGACCTCGTTCAGGCACTCGTGAAGGCGAATCCGCGCATCGCGATCGTGCTGGAGCGTGAGCCCGACGCCCTCGACTGGATCGCCACCGCGCCGGCCGTCCTTCTCGCGTGGGCTCCCCTCACCGCCACTCCGGCCGGTGTGGCCAACCTGGTCGTCGGCCTGGCCGCACCCGGCGGTCGGCTTCCGGCGGCCGAGGCCGGCCTTCCGCTCGGCTCGGGCAGCACCTATACCACGTTTGCCTACTCGGAGTTCAAGGTCGCCTACGGGCGGACGGCCACCGCCGCACCGGTGACGGTCTCGTTCGTCGTGGCCAATACGGGCGCGCGTGCCGGGAGCGCGGTCGCTCGCTTGATGCTCGCCGCTCCGGGCGGCGGCGGAGCTCGCTTGGCGGCTTTTGCAAGGGTGACCCTCGCCACCGGGCGCTCTCGGCGGGTCAGGCTTCCGCTCCAGGCGCGGGCCTTCGCGGTCTGGTCAGCGACCTATAAGGCGTGGTATGTTGCCCCTGGCGAGTATGCCGCAACCGTGCTCGACACGGCCCCGGCTCCCGCACTTTCGGGCCCGATTCGGATCGTCTCCCGGTAGTTGCACCGCCCGCACGGCCTGTGTTACTATGGGTCGCCGAACGGACCCGCTGGTCCGTTCATTTTAATGTTGTTTGGTAAGCAGAAGTGGCTAAAAAAGAAAATCG
>JBEPVY010000125.1:0-6354 GCA_041690835.1 Vulcanimicrobiota bacterium
GCGACGTCGTTGCGGAAACCGCGACGTCGTTGCGGAAACCGCGACGTCGTTGCGGAAACCGCGACGTCGTTGCGGTTACCGTGACGTCGTTGCGACGATCTCTTTGAGACGTGCGATGAACTGTGCGGGCGCGAACGTTTCGGCGTGGGCGCGTAGGCGCTGTGGGTCGTAGCGGCTCGAATCGAATGCGCTCAGGGATGCGGCGAGCGACTCGGGAGTGGGGTCGTCGAAGAACATGCCGGTCTCGCCGTCGAGAATGGTTTCGAGCGCGCCGCCGCCGCGATAAGCGATGGTCGGGCGGCCGGCGGCGGCCGCTTCGACCGGCACCAAGCCGAAGTCTTCTTCGCCCGGGAGGATCGCGGCGCGCGCGTCGCCGAGCAAGGCGTTGACGGCCGCATCGTCGATGTAGCCGAGCAGCTCGGTGGTCGTCCCCCGCGCGAGTTCGCGCAATCGCTTCTCGTCGGGGCCGGTACCGGCGATCTTGAGCGACACGCCGGCACGCTGCGCGGCCTCGATCGCAAGATCGATGCGTTTGTACGGCAGCAGACGCGAAGCGATCGCGAAGTAGTCGCCTGAGCCCGGGCCGATCATGAAGCGATCGACGTCGACCGGACAGGCGAGCACGTCGGCATCGCGACCGTAGTACTTCTTCACCCGGGCCGCGACGTTGTGCGAGTTGGCGACGAAGCGGGTCGGCCTTTGGGCGGCGCGCTTATCCCATTCGATCAGCCGGGCGATCAACGGGCGCGCGAGCGCGGCCGGACCGAATCCGCCGACGTACCGGTCGGCGTCGAACGCGAACCGCGAGACGGTATTGATGTAGCAGACGTGGATCGCGCCGGGCGGGACGATCACGCCCTTCGCCCAGGCGGTCGTCGAACTGACGATCGTATCGAATGCCGAGAAGTCGAACGCCTCGAAGGCACGCGGGTAGAACGGTGCGAGCGCGCGGAAGATCGTATTCGCTCCCGGCACCCGCGCGAGATACGAGGCGCGCACCCGATCCGGCGCGACGATATCGGATGCGACCCTCGGATCGTAGAGCGCGGTATAGACCGGTGCGTCGGGCCAGGCGCTCGCGAAATGTGCGAAGACCCGCTCCGCGCCGCCGCGCTGATTCAGATAATCGTGGACCAGCGCGACGCGCGCCACCCTAACCCCTTGGGAGGACGAGTGCGACGGTCGGGTCGCCGAGATAGAGCCCGGCGACGCGGCGCATATCGGCGGGCGTGACCGCGTCGATCGCCGCGAACGTGCGATCCAGATACTCGCCGGAGCCACCCTTGGAGGCGAAGACGGCGCCGATCCAGGCGCGGTCCTGGATGGTCGAGATATCCCGTGCGAAGCGTCCGCGCGCGTCGGCCTTGTAGTCGTCGAGCGAACCGCCGACCGGTGCGGCGCCCATCGCTTTGAAGACCGCGAGGGCCGTGCTGAAGGCCTGGCTCGGATCGCCCAGACCACCGTAGAGATAGATCGTCAGATCGGCCGACGGGCGATCGAACGCGTAGATCGATCCGATCGCGCTATCCGCGCTGGTGCGCGAGATCAGGGTCGGAAGCTGCGCGACCTGGGCGAGGGTACGGTCGACGAACGACGCCAACACCAGCATCGTTCCGAAGTCCTTGCTGTCGTAATCGGGCGCGCGATAGCGCGCGACCAGCCACGGCACGTCGATACTGCGTCGGGCGATCAGTTGATGCGAGGTCCCGGTGACGACCGGGAGCTTCTGGACGATCGGTTGCGACGATCCGGGAGCGAGCGCATCCGCGAGTGTCGGATAGGCGGCATCCGGGCCGAGGGCACCGGCCGCGCTCACGATCGCGCCGCCGATGCGATAGGTGCGCGCGTAGAACGCACGGACGTCGTCGGGCACCAGTTGCGCGAGCGAGACCGAGGTACCGCCGGAGGGTGCACCGTCGAGCATCTGCAGCCCGATGCCGAGGGGGCTGCGTCCGTCGATCTCGGCGAGCACCGCGGCGCGCGCGCGAGCGACCGTCGCGGGCGAGAAATCGGGAGCGCGTAAGGCCGTCGTGAAGAGGTGCAGCAGACCGTCCTCGTCGGGACCGAGACCTTCGATATAGAAGTGGACGCTCTGCGGATCCACCGAGTAGCCGATCGTGCCGCCGGCCGCGACGATAGCTTCGCGCAAGGTCGCGCCGCCGGCGACGTGCGTCTGCAATACGGTCTCGGCGGTGAGCGCGGCCAAGCCGTTCTGGGCGAACGTCTGCCGATCCAGTCCCGCACGCACGAAGAGCATCGTGCCGGCAAGCGCCGCGGAGGCATCCGGTTGGGCGACGACGGTCACGCCGTTGCGGCGGACCACGGAGGGCGCGGGCACGAGCGATACCGCAGCGAGCGCGATCGCAGCGATCATGAAGAACTTCCTTTTTCGGGAACCAGATGGACGACCGTCGGCGTCTGCAAGTAGCGGCGCGCGACGCCCGCGACGAACTGCGGATCGAGCGAATCGACCATATGCGAATACGTACCGCTGACGTCACCCGGCGCGTACGACGGGTCGCCCTGGAGCGCGTACCAGGCCAGGTCGTCGGCGAGCCCCGCCGGGACCGATGCGGCGCGCGCGCTCTCATACGCAAACGCCCGCCGGGCCGCGCCGAAGGCGGCTGCGCCGAGCGGCGTCGACATCGCCGCGATCGCGGCCCGGACCTTGAGCGCAGACGCATCCAGATCGCCGCCCGAGAGACTGACGATGGTGACGCCCGGATCGTGGTAGGTCAGGAAGTGCCCGCTCACCGAGGTCTTCGTGCCGCCGAGCTGTCGCGTTACGACGCCGCGATCCGCGTCGAAGAGATAATCGCTGATGAAGTCGAGCGCGGTCGCTTCGCGTTCGTCGCGGATCGGCGGACCGGCAAAACCGAGCGCGATACCGGCGACGGTCCCCGAGACCGTGGCGGACGTCCCGGCCGGTCCGAGCCTCGAGTCGAGTGGCGCGGTAGATGCAGACGCGGCCACATCGCCGTCGGTGACGGCGTCGAGCAACGACGCGTCGACGTTCCCGCTCAGCGAGAGCACCGCGTTGGTCGAGACGAACGCGCGCTTTGCGAACGCGTTCACGGTCGCGACCGGGATCGCCGCGAAGACGTCGGCAGAACCGGGCAACGGCGCGACGTGCGCCGGACCCGAGACGAACATCTGCGCGAGCATCGCGTCGTGTAAGGCGAAGTCGGCGCTGTAGCGGCGTTCGACGCCGCGCACGGCCGAGTCGCGCAGGCCGAGCGCGTAGCTCGCGGCGTCGACGTCGGAGGCGAAGTAGGCCGCGGTCAGCGCCGCGACGGCGCGACGCGCACTTCCGGCCGGAACGATCACGTCGATCGAGGTCATGTCGGGCTCGCCGCCGAGCACCAGGCGTCCGCCGAGCGAACGCACGAGGTCGGAAAGCGACTTGCCGCCGGAGAGACGGACCCCGGCGCAGGACGCGGCGGCCAGCTGGGCGATGCCCGGATCGGCTCCGTCGTAGCCGTCGCTCGGGACCCGGAACCAGAGCGCGACGGCGGCCGTCGACGCGTTCGGATCGGGGCGCAATATGTAGCTACCGCCGCGCGGGAGCGTACCGTTCTGCTGCGGCGGCGCGGCCGCGGCGAACCCGCCGCACGCCACGACAAGCGTCAGCATCGAAGCGAGCGCGCGCAGCTTCAAGTTACGCGGGCTCGGGCGAGATCGTCGGCGGGATGCCGCGCGAGGGTTCGCGCTTGGGCTCTTCCGGCTTGGCCGTCCCATCGGCCTCCGATACGACCGGCGTGCCGCTCCCCGGCAGATCCCGATCGTACGGTTTGCCTTCGACGATCGCGCGGACTTCTTCCGCATCGACCGTTTCGTACTCGAGCAACGAGACGACCATCCGCTCGACTTTGTCCCAGTTCTCGGTCAGGATCTTGCGGCCGCTCTCGTAGCAACCGTCGACGATGACGCGGACCTGCTCGTCGATCTTGCTCGCGATCTCTTCCGAGTAGTTCCGTTCTTCGCCGAAGTCGCGCCCGAGGAAGACCTGATGCGAACCGCGACCGTAGGCGAGCGGGCCGAGCGTGCTCATGCCGTACTGGGTCACCATCCGGCGCGCGATCCCGGTCGCCTGTTCGAAGTCGTTGGACGCACCCGTGGTCACGTCGCCGAACTTGATCTCTTCGGCCAGCCGGCCGCCCATCGCCATCGTGATCTGCGCGATCAGTTCTTCGCGCGTCACCGAATGACGGTCGTCTTCGGGGAGCGACCAGGTCAGGCCGAGCGCCATCCCGCGCGGGATGATGGTGACCTTATGGATGGCGTCGTGCTTCTCGAGGATGCCGCCGATGACGGCGTGGCCGGATTCGTGGTACGCCGTGTTGGTCTTCTCTTTGGTCGACATGACGGTCGACTTGCGCTCCGGACCGACCCGGACGCGATCGATCGCTTCGTCGCAATCGCTCATCTCGATGACCGTCTTGTTCCGACGCGCCGCCAGCAGCGCGGCTTCGTTGAGCAAGTTCTCGAGATCCGCGCCGGAGAAGCCGGGCGTGCGTCGCGCCAGCGTCTCGAGCTGGACTTCTTTGCCGAGCGGCTTGTTGCGCGCGTGCACTTCGAGGATCTTCTGACGGCCGCGGAAGTCCGAGCGGTCGACCACGATCTGACGATCGAAGCGTCCCGGACGGAGCAGCGCCGGGTCGAGCACGTCGGGGCGGTTGGTCGCGGCGATCAGGATGACGCCGGTGTTCTGTTCGAAGCCGTCCATCTCGACGAGCAACTGGTTGAGGGTCTGTTCGCGTTCGTCGTGTCCGCCGCCGAGGCCGGCACCGCGCTGGCGGCCGACCGCGTCGATCTCGTCGATGAAGATGATGCAGGGAGCGGACTTCTTGGCCTGGTCGAACAGGTCGCGGACGCGCGAAGCGCCGACGCCGACGAACATCTCGACGAAGTCGGACCCGGAGATCGAGAAGAACGGCACGCCCGCTTCGCCCGCGATCGCGCGCGCCAGCAACGTCTTGCCGGATCCCGGCGGTCCGAGCAGCAGCACGCCCTTGGGGATGCGCGCGCCGAGAGCCTGATATTTCTTCGGGAACTTGAGGAAGTCGACGATCTCGCCGAGTTCTTCTTTGGCTTCGTCCACGCCGGCGACGTCCGCGAACGTGACCTTCGGACGGTTCTCCGAGAGCATCTTGGCGCGCGACTTGCCGAACGACATCGCCTGACTGCCGCCGCTCTGGGCCTGACGGAAGATCAGGAAGACCAGCGCGATGATCAGGACGAAGGGCAGAATGGTGAAGATCGTCGAGACGAACGAGGTGTTGGCCGGCGCATCGTAGCTGATCTGGCCGCTCTTGACCTTCTTCTGCACCTCGGCCACGAAGGCGCTGTCGATGACCGGGACGACGACCGTATAGGCGGCTCCGCCGGCAAGCGTACCGCTGGCCGATTTGTCGACCGCGTGGAAGGCCGTGACCTGCCCGGCTTCGAGCTTGTTATAGAAGGCACCGTAGTCCAGGCGGGTCGTCTGCTCGCCCGCTTGCAAGATGCGCGAAACGAGAAACACCACCACCACGGCGGCGAAGACGACGAGCAAGAACGACCGAAGATACTTGTTCACGATGACGCTTAGACGACCTTACTGGGTGAAGACCCACGAGCGCAGCTGCGCGAGATAGGGCAGGTTCCGGTAGAGTTCTTGGTAGTCCAGACCGTAGCCTATGACGAACTCGTCCGGCGAGGTCAAGCCGACGTATTCTACCGGGACGTCGACCAGACGGTGATAGGGCTTGTCGAAGAGGACGCACGACTTCAGGCTGGCCGGGTTCCGCCCACCGAGTAACGTCCGAAGATAGTCCAGCGTGAAACCGTTATCGATGATATCCTCGACGACCACGACGTTGCGGCCGGTGATGGGCGAATCCGAGTCCTTGAGCATACGGACCTCACCCGAGGACCGGGTCGCATTCCCGTAGCTCGAGACGCACAGATACTCCACCGTCACCTCGCTCGGCCCATCCGGCAGGCGCGAGATCGCGCGCGCCAGATCGACCGTGACGTAGAGCGCTCCCTTCAACACACCCAGGAGCAAGAGAGGTTGCCCGCGGTGGTCGGCCGCGATCGCCTGCGCCATGCGCTCGATCGCCGCCGCGATCTCGGCCTCGGTGAAGAGCGTCCGCTCGAGCGTGCCCTCATAGGTCTCGATAACCTTCATGCTGTCGTTTCTACTCTCAAACGGCCGTCCTGGATGACCAGATCGACCCCATCCTTCATAAAGAATCGGCCGCTGCCGCCCCGTTCTAAGGCGATGGCCGCGGCCTCGACGTGCGCGAACGCGACGTCCTTGAGCCCACAATCGGCCCCGACGGCCGCTCTTACCTGCCTGCGCAGGGCCGC
>JBEPVY010000126.1:0-6303 GCA_041690835.1 Vulcanimicrobiota bacterium
AGCTAATGGCCCGGAACGGAGAGAGTATACCATGCCGTGCAAGTCCCCCTCTCCGCTATTATTCGCGGCCGGCGGTCAGATCATCTCGATCCATTTGTGGAGATAGCCGTCCTCGGCTTTTAACTGAGCGAGCATGATGTCGCGAAGGGCGTCGGCCTCGCGCTGGAGCTCGGCGCGCTCCTCGAGATCGAAGTCGAACCGGGCTCGTTGTAGCGCGAGCTCCCGCAACTGGGAGATGGTCGGGTCGTCGGGCGGGGGAGTGACCGGCGGCCCGGTCTCCGCGCCCGCGTCGGCCCGGCGCGGGGCGGGAGAGAGCGGCGCGGTCATTCACTGATGCTCTGGATGAACTTCTTGGTGATCGAGTTGTCTTCTTTACGCTGGGTCATCTCGACGTCCCGAAGGGTGTTGATCTGGCGCATATTTTCAAATGATTTCACGGGAAACACAACACCGAGGTAGTGCATCTCGACCCCGCTGAGCAGTCCGTGTTCGGGCACCGCGAAGAGGCCGCCGACGGCGCGGCCGACGAGACGCGCGATGTCGCGCTGCGCCTCCTCCGCACTAGACGTCCAATTTTCGGCGGCGTTCGAGAGCAGCCTCATCCCGTTCTTCTCGATCGTGGCCTCGGCCGTCGCGACGACGATCGCGCGCCGCAGATCCGCGATCTCGGCCTCGCGCCCGGTCCGCTCGACCCGTAGGCTCGCGAGTCGCTCGGCCAGCTCGCTCTTGTCGATCACGCCGTCGGCCTGCATGTCCCAGGCCGTCGTCGACCGTGCCTCGAGCTTCGCAAGATCCCGCTCGATTGCGCGCAACTGCAGCTGCATGGCCGTCGTGTCGATCGCGCGGACGTCGCGGCGGTAACCCTCGATCATCTCGGGTTGCGACTCGAGTCGGCGTAGGAGGTCGACGAACTGCCCCTCGAGCAGATCCGCGCGCCACGATCGGCGAGCGCCGCGGCCGGCGTGCGCGATCGGGTTGTTGCACCGGTAGTAGCGGATCCGGCTATGCTGGTGCTTCGTCTTGCCAGCTCGGCACTTCGAGCACTTGTCCATGGTCGCGACGCCGGTTAGGCATGCGCCGCAGAGGCATCGGACGCCCTTGAGCGGCCAGGGCCATCGGCGCGCGCCGACCTGCTTGAAGTCGGTGTTCCGGACCAGCTGCACGGCGTCCCAGAGATCCTCGGGGACAACGAGGCCGCGGTAGGCGTCATGCTTGAGCATCCAGGCGATGAAGGTCCGGTGCCAACCCATCGTCCGGGACGTCCCATCTTTCTTGGGTTGCGGCGGCGCGCCGGGCGCAATCGCGCGCGCGATGCGTTCGTAGCCGGCGCCGGTCGCCCGCAACTCGAATGCGGTCCGCACCAAGCTCGCGTGCGGCTCGATCGCGACCAGGGTCTTCTCGGGCGTCAGCTGCGTTCCGTAGGGTGCGGCCCAGCGTTTCCCCTCGGCGCGACGACGCGCGTGTCCCGCGCGGAGCTTATCCGATCGCACGGCGTTCTCGTGTTGCGCGACGCCGGCGCGCAACGTGTTGATCACGTCGTCCATCCAGGTCTCGTTGGCGATCTCGCCCTCGAGCACCGTATACATTTTCACGCCGAGCTCGCGCAGCTCCGCGAGCGCGATCTGCGTGTCGAGGATGCGGCCGCGCCCGACCCGGTCCTGGCGCTTGAGGATGACGGTTGCGGGGCGTGTGGCAGGCGGCTCGGCTCGGAGCGCGGCCATCATATCGAGAAAGGCTTTGCGGACGCCGGCCTTGCCCGAGCTGATCTCTTCAAACCGGCGAGTGACGTTCCAGCCGTGGTCGGCCGCGAAAGCCTCGAGGAGCGCTTGTTGCGTCGCGAGCGTTTCCTCTTGGCCATCGGTGGAGACGACGGCGAGCGTCCAGGCGTTCCCGATCGGTTTCACCAGTGTTTCTCTAGGGCAGTCGAGGGGATAAGATCCGACCCATTTGCTTGAGCGCAGGCAGCCCACAATTGACCCGGAAATTGTTCATCGGCGCCGAGCGAAAATGCGCGCGCGACGCAAGCCTGAATTGAAGGGCTCTTTAGATCGGGCACGACCAGCAGATGTTTCGATGTGCGTAGCTGGTCGACGCGGGCGAGCTCCCCGGCGATCGTGGCATCAGAAATCCATTGAATCAGCAACGGCGCGTACTCCCCAGGATCGTCGAGCGATAATACACCGCCCCGCGTTTTTCCGTTAGCGAAGCGCAGCGTGACATGGCACGCTATTCCGCCCGTCAGTGGGTCCTTTCCGATCAAAGAGATGCCGATCACGGACATCGCGATCGGACTGGCTGTTGCGAGGTCATTGATGGAAACGACTGGTGCCGGCACGCCGTTCGGTTTACCAACGCTGCGATTTACGTTTGCAACGTCGCCAGGCGACGCGAAAGCAGGGTCCCAACAAAGGTCGTTCGGCTGCAGACCCATACGATCGTAGTGGTAGCCAGGCGGTGCGGTCGTCTGAGCTCGCGTTCCAGCAGGCGCGGAGACAAGGGCGACGGCAAGTAGACAGGCAGCTATCCGAACTATCGCTCCGCGTGCCTTGTGAGGTCGACGGTACGTCGGATACGCTTGATAGATGGATGTTGCGGATGGACGGCCGGGGCTCGAGCGAAAACCCGCCGATAGGGCAGGTATGGACGAAGGCTTTCCGGTCGAACAGGTGTTCGATTCCAGCCCCGAGAACCCCGGTTGTGCCGGGTGGCCCGCCCGACCGCTCGCGATCTCGCCGATCGCGGATCTTGGGCGTGAGGTCCCTATGGGTGAGCAGCTTTCATTCCTGAACGCAGCAGAGGCCGAGCGTCTCATTTGCTCCCGGATCGCTTCCGAGATTGCGGGGTGGCCCCTTTTGGTTCAGCCTCGGCAGGTGATACCGCTCGCGCCCCGGCCATCTCCTGAACCTTGCGCGTTAGATCGTCGACCCGCTGCATCGTTTTCTGAAGGTCGGCCTGAAGCGACTCGACCATCGGTGATACCGTTCCCTGCGGCAGCTGATGTAGGTCCGGCGGCGCAAGAGACACGCCGGCATCCCGAAGTTTCCGCATCCCGATTACTCGGGCAGGCGCGAGCGCTTGAGTGAGCCGGTTTACGACGTCGTCTCGGGATGGGGCCGGTTCGTCGGCTGAGCCAGCCTGGAACATCTGCACATCGATCCCGACGACAGTCCCGTCCTCGAACATGAACGTCGCCTCCGGCTGAGACTCGTTTTCGACGCCGGCTAGGTAAGCAGCGGACACGCCGAGCGCGCGCGCCAGCCGCGTGCCGGTCGCGAACTCCGGCTGCTTGGTATCCCCCCGGAGAATTTTATATACGGCGCCTTCACGAAGGCCCGTTGCCCGCACGAGGTCCGTCACTTCAACAGACCGCTCGGCCATGAGACGCTTGAGGCGATCGGCTAGCGTTTCATCCACGGAGTTTACTCTAGGACAAAAATAGTTTATCAAGGGACTTCCCACTGGGACTGTCCTATGGTAATCTAAGTTCATGGACTTTCCTGAAGCTCTCCGCCTCGCCGCCGAAAAAGCCGGATGGAACCCGACTCGGATCGCCTACGAAGTGGGCGTCACCGAGCAGACGGTTCGCCACTGGCTCAAAGGCAACAAGCAGCCGAAACTGCCCCAGTCGCAGGCCCTCCGTGCCAAGCTTCCACTTTTTGGCGATCTGCTCGACGGCAAGGTAGCGGCCTAAAACCATGGCACGGGTGAAGGTAGCACGTCACGCGCCGGAAGTGGGCGCAAGCCAGGTTCTCAAAGAGCGGAACAACCCGGGCGCGCCAGTCTTGGCCGACGCCGAAATCCAAATGTCGACGTTCGTCCAGGTCGGCACCCTGCGCAACGCGGCGATCGACGTCGCGCGCACCGCCGCCGAAACGGCCCGCACCGCATCCGCGATCGCCGACGCCCTCGGATCCGTTCAGCAACGTCTCGTTGACGCGACGGCTCGCCTCGAGCGCGCTCCGCGCCGGTCCGCCGCCTGACATGGCCGCGCAGTTCGACCCGGTCACCCGCATCATCACGCTCGATCCGCAGCATACGCTCGCGGTCTTTCGGGCGCTCGAGCGCGCCGAGCTTCAAACTGCCGCATCAACACAAGCGAAGAGCGCGACCGTTTCAGGCGATCGCGCTCGACACGACGCCGCTTAGGAGAAGAGCTTCATGCAGGATCAGCTCATCACGAAGTACGCCGACGCGGTCGACAATCTGCTCGGCGCCATTCCTCAGCGCGTCCGCTGGACCGTCGACCCGACGACCGGTCGCGAGGCACCCGACATGTCGGCGATGACCGCCGCGCACGACGCGATGAAGAACACCGGCCGCTGCTATCTCTGCAATAACGATAGCGCGAGCGAAATGCAGGACTGCATGCCCGGCGACGGCCTGCGCATGTGCCTCCCCGAGCTTCGCGACGCCTGCATCGAACGGCGCAACGCACTCCATTCTTCGGAGGTGCCGGCGTGACGCCCGAAATCGAGATGTGTTGCGTCTGCCACGTCGAGCAGATCGAGATCGTCACGGACGCGGAGTACGTCGTCGAGTTCGGAGCGTACCGCGACCGCACCGCGATCGTGACGCCGGGCGCGATTGACGGTCGCGAGGCCGGCTACTCGCAGGGGCGATACGTCGGCCCGATTTGCGCCGAGGCGATTGCGGCCTGATGGAGCAGCAGATCGCACAACAGACGGAGCTAATGTTCACGCCGATCGTCACGGTCGACGGTGAGGTGCTCTGCAACTGCGGCCTTACCGAGGGCAACCGCGTCCACAACATGCGGAAATCCGGTCCCCACCACGTGTTCAGCGGCGAGGCTTACGGCGCTCGCTTCCATCGTCGCAATCCGCAGGTGATGGATCTGCTCGTCAAGCTCGCGCGCGAAGCCAAGATCGAGCTGCAGACCGACCACGTTGGCTTCCGGATGATCTGGGAGCGCGCGCGGTACTGCTACCTGGCGGTCTTGCGCGACGGCTCGGGCTACCGGCTCAATAACAACGCCCAGGCGTGGTACTCGCGCGCGCTGATGGAGCGCTATCCCGACCTTGCCGGCACGTTCCACACCCGCGAGAGAGCGGCATGAGCCACGATCGCGCGCGGGTCTCTCAGATCGCGGGACTGATGCTCGACGGTGCAGCCAAGGCCACGGCCGACGTCGGCGAGGTCGTCGCGGCCTGCGAGTACATGATGCAGACGATCGAAGCGATGGCGATGCGCGGCGTCGTGGAGCGCGCGTTCGGCGCGGACTCGTCCATCGTCACGAGCATGTTCGGCTATCGGAAGAGCGCCGGTGCGCACGGGGTCGCTTCATCCCGGGACGGTTCAACTCCGTCGACTCCGACTACCACCACCAAAACGGAAGCCCCGCAGACAGGCGGACAACCTGCGTCTACGGGGCTTCAGGAGTAGCTATGTGCATTAGTGACCGCGCGGGAGAAACCTCCGCGCCCCCTGCCGTCCAGCAGCACGATGAGCCCTCGGCCTATCTGCGCGCATTCGGCCTGCCAGACATTTCCAAAATAGATCTCGCCAAGCTCTCGCCGGCCGACAAAGCCACCTGCGCCCGGGCGCTTCAGTCGCAACTCGCGACCGTGCACGCGCACGTCGCGGCGCTCTGTAAGCCGGTCGAGGCGATCATCTCTACCTGCGAGGCAGACGTCTTCAATGCCATCCGCGACGCCAGAGGCAGCGTGCTGGCGCACGACACGCTCGAAGTTAAACTGCTCACGCCCGTCACGATCGTGGCCGACGTCGCGACCCTTCGCGAACTGTACGACGTTCTCTCGCCGGCCGCGATCGGCAACGGCATCGCTCGCAAGCGCGTTATCATCAACAGCAATCTCGACGACGACGCGATCGCGAAGCTGAAGGAGATGATCGGCGCCGACCTCGTGGTTGAGGAGTGGGGCACCCATGCGGGCACCCTCAAGCGCATCGCGAAGGATCATGGCCCCGACAGCGCGGCCGGCAAGATCATCGAGAGGGGCCTTCGCAGGATCCTTGGCATGGCGCGGCTCTCGATCACCGAGCGCCCCGTTCGCCCGTCCGAGGCCGCGATGGCGCGCTCGATTTCTCCGCGCTCGACCGAAGAAGCCGACGAGATCGCCTCCATGGGCGGTGTGGCGTGAAGACGTTCACCGAGGATGAACTCGCCAAGATCCTCGCGGATCATGGCGAGTGGCGCCGGGATCAAATCCTCGGCAAGGCCGGCTTCGGCGATCCGCGCCGCGCGTATCTCAGCGGCGCGGATCTCAGCGGCGCGGATCTCAGCGGCGCGGATCTCAGCGGCGCGTATCTCAGCGGCGCGGATCT
>JBEPVY010000127.1:0-6292 GCA_041690835.1 Vulcanimicrobiota bacterium
ACCGTGCGGAGCACGAAGAAGGCGGCGATCAACGCGACCAGTACGGCTGAGGACGGTCCGGGTAAGAGCGCCGAGCCGATCGCGCGCTTCGCGGCCAGCAGACGCTCGATCCGGATCGAGATGTTCTTGCGCGTGACGAACGCACCCGGTGCGGCCAGCGCGCGATGCGGCCAGACGGTCGCCTCGGCCATCTTGGTCAGGCAGAATGCGTATGGTCGCGCGTCGCCGGTCGATGCCAGCACCCAATCGTCACAGGCGACTTCGCGTTCGAGGTCCATCTGGTGCGCGATGAACGCGACCGCCGGATTGAAGAACAGCAGCGCCTGCGCGATCCGCTGGAGACCGTTCGTCCAGTCGTCGGCGCGGCGCAGATGCGCGAGTTCGTGGAGCGAGATCTGATCGATCTCGTGCGACTCCAGACGGTCGAGGAGATGTTTCGGCAACAAGATCATGGCGTCGAACAGGCCGATCGCGACCGGGACCTCGATCTCGTTCGAGACGCACAGCCGCACGTCGCGTGCGCCCTTGGCGGCGCCCGCCCAGCGCGCCATCACGTCGCGATACTCCACGCCGAGCGGGAGGGAGTCGGACTTGAGACGCTCGAGCTGTACGAGCGAGAGGATCAGGCGGACGAAACTTGCCAGCGCGACCAACGCCCAGATCGCGAAGAGTGCGACCGCGAGCCAGGCCGGAACCACGAAGCGCGGCGGCGTCCAGGGCACGGCGACGGGCGTGACGATGTGGACGGCCCTGGCCGGCAGATGCTCGAGCGGCTTGGACGACACGAGGTGCGACCGCACCGTTGCGCGCGCGGTCGAAGCGGCGTACTCGGCGCTCACGCGCGGCAACGTGGTCAACAAGGGCACGACCAGCACGGCGAGCAACGCCGCGCTCCAGGCCGCGTAGCGCGTGCTCGCGTTGGCGTTCGGAAAGATGCGGAGAATGGCCCAGACGGCGAGCGCGATCGCCGCGCCCTGCCACAAGCCGTTGAACAGCATCGCGACGATCAGTCGCGCGGCCGGTTCCAATGTCGTCCAGACGCCCAGCATCAGCGTCCCTCCTCGTATTGTTCGATCAGCGAACGGAGCCGAGCCAACTCCTCGTCGGAGGGCCGCTCGTTCTCGATAAGACGTAGCGCCAACTCGCCCGCATTGTTTCCGAAGAACTTGGAGACGACTTGGCCGACCGCCGACCGGGCGGCCGCCTCCCGCTCGACCAGCGGATGATAGAGATACGCCCGACCGGCCTCCTCGTGACCGAGATAGCCCTTCTGCTCGAGGATCCGCATGGTCGTGAGCACGCTGTTGTAGGCCAGCGGAGGAGGGCCGATATCGGCCGTCACCTCGGCGACGGTGGCCCGGGTCTTGCGCCAGAGCACTTCCATCACGCGCAGTTCGGCTTCGGTCAGGGTCGTCGATTTTTTACGGGGCACGCTGTTCCTCCGGCTCGCTGTACGAGCAATCTAGCACCACCCGAACGGGCTGTCAACTAATGTTTTAAGAGTTGTTAGAGCTTGACGCCCCGGAAAGACGATCCGGTCACCTCGACCCGCGAAAGGTCGACGCCTTGGAGATCCACACTTCGGAAATCGCAGCCGATGAAGCGCGTGCCGTCGAGCTTGGCACCCTGGAGCCGGACCCCGCTCAGGTCGACGCCCGTGAAGGTCGCCTTGGAAAGATCGGCGCCGCGCAGATCGCTGTCGCGCAGGTCCACCCCCTGGAGCTCGATTCCGCGCAGATCGCGGCCGTGGAGGTCGCTACCGCGCATGTCGCAGCCAAGGCAGTTACGGAGTATCGCGGCCGCCTGCGCGGGCGTCAGCTTGGCGGCGTCGATAGCGCATCCGGTCAGGCGGGCCCCGGTGAAGTCCGCGCCCTCCAGCCTCGCACCGCGCAGGTCGCAGCCGACCAGCGAGGCCCGTGCGAACGAAACATTGCGCAGGTCGGCACCGCTGAAGTCGGCACCGGTCAAGGTCGCACCGACGAAGTTCGCTCCGCGCATGTCCGAACCCGAAAAATCGGCGCCGATCAGTCTCAGGCCGTGAAAGTCGCGACGCTGATCGTTGCCGTTGGAGTTCTGGGCCAACGTGACCGGCGCGGCGAGGGCGATCGCCGGCGTTGCGCCGGGCGCGGTCGACATCGAGAGCACCATTCCGGCCTGGACCGTCCAGGCAGCGACGCGGGCGCCGATCAAAGGCAGAAACATCCGGGAACCTCCGTCAAACTAAATCTTTAGTTTGACTATACGGCAGCGCTCTTAGGTTGTCAACTAGTTTTTTAAGAGTTAGTTTGGAAGCCGTTCCCGCGGACCCAGCACGGCCGGCCGGGGATGGGTCAGACCGTCGATGACGGCCTTTACCCGGGCGGCGACCTCGCGCAGCGCCTGCTGGGTCATCATGCCGCTGCCGTACTTGCCCCAATCCGGCTCGGCGATCCCGACCGCGTCGATCCCGAGGCCTCGACAGAGATAGGTGGCGCGGGCCAGATGGAACTCCTGGGTCACCACCACCGCACGGCGCACGCCGAAGATGTAGCGGGCCCGATAGCACGAGTCGTACGTGTCGAAGCCGGCGTAGTCGAGCACGATCCGATCGGCCGGAACGCCGTGCGCGAGCGCGTAGGTCTGCATCGCGGCGAGCTCGTTGTGTTGCGGGGTTCCGTTGTCGCCGCTGAACAGGAGCGTGCGGACCTTGCCGGCGCGCAACAGCGCGGCGCCCGCGTCGAGCCGATCGGCCAGCATGCCGCTCGGGGTCTGATCCGGATTGAGTCCCGCTCCGAGGACCAGCGCGACCGGTCGAGCCGGAACGGCGGCGACCTGCGCGAAGCGATAGCGTTCGGTCGAGCCGATCACGATGAGGTTGCAGAGCAGCACCGCGAGCGCGCAAAGCAAAACGCCGCCGACGATCCATCGGACGGCGATGCGGATCGACGGGCGCGAATGCCGGCGCCGGCGCCGGCTCACGACGAGGCGGTCAACTGCGGGTCGAGGCTCTCGAGGTCGCGCTTGTCGTCGCTGGTGATCACCATCGTGAGGTCGAGCATGATGATCAGGCGATCGCCGACCTTGCCGACGCCTTGGATATACTCGGTGCCGATGCCCGCGATCATCTCGGGCGCGTCTTCGATGTTCTCGATCGGGATGTTCAGCACTTCGGAGACGCTGTCGACGATCATGCCGACGCGCTTGGTGCCGATGTCGGTCACCACGATCCGGCTCGATTTGGTGGCGTCGATCCGGCTCATCCCGAAACGGGTACGCAGGTCGATGATCGGGATCAGCTGACCGCGGAGGTTGATGACGCCTTCCATGAAGCGCGGCGCACGAGGCACGTGCGTGATCTCGACCATGCGGATGATCTCTTGCACCTGCGCGATGTCCACGCCGTACTCTTCGGTGCCCAAGCGGAACGAGACGACCTGGACGCGTTCGCCCGAGAGCTGTTGTTGCTTCTCTTTGACGGTATCAGCCATATCCTATACTCCGGAGTATTCCGCGCGCGCGACGTTGCCGCTCGCGTAGGCTTCGCTCACGAGCGAATGCACGTCGATGATCAGGGAGATCGAGCCGTTGCCCAGAATCGTCGCCCCCGAGATGCCCGGAATCCTGCCGACGACCACCGAGAGCGGTTTGATGACGATCTCTTGCTC
This sequence comes from Vulcanimicrobiota bacterium, assembly GCA_041690835.1. Taxonomy (GTDB): domain Bacteria; phylum Vulcanimicrobiota; class Vulcanimicrobiia; order Vulcanimicrobiales; family Vulcanimicrobiaceae; genus JALYSX01. The sequence goes on from JBEPVY010000127.1 coordinate 3,645, forward strand.
GCCCTGGAACCCGTCGACCACCAGGCCGACCTGACGTCCTTGTAGGCCGACGATGACGATCATCACCTTCTCCGGATCGCGGCGGCCGCCGAGCTCGAAGAAGTCCGCCACCCGGAGCAGTGGGACGACCTGTCCGCGCAGCGTGATCACTTCGTTGCCGTGAACGGTGCGGACGTCCGGCATCTCGACGCGCTGCGACTCGACCACCGAGTCGAGCGGAATCGCGTAGAGCTCGTCGACCACGCGCACCAACAGCGCTTGGATGATCGCGAGCGTCAACGGCAGCTTGATGGTGAACTTGGTGCCACCTCCGGCGATCGTATCGACGTCGAAGACGCCTTTGAGGCGGGTGATGTTCTTCTTCACCACGTCCATGCCGACGCCGCGTCCGCTCACGTCCGAGACCGTCTCGGCGGTCGAGAAGCCGGGCGTGAAGATCAGCTCCACCAGTTCCCGATCGGTCAGCTTATCGTCGGCCGCGATCAGCCCTTGCGCGAGACCGCGCGCCCTCACGCGATCGAGGTCGATCCCGTTGCCGTCGTCCGAGACCTCGATGATGATCTGATTGCCTTCGTGAAAGGCGTTGAGCGAGATCGTTCCGGCCCGCTTCTTCCCGCGCGCTTCGCGTACGTCCGGCGCTTCGATCCCATGATCGACGCAGTTGCGCAACAGGTGCATCAGCGGCTCGCCGACCTCGTCGACGATCGTCTTGTCGAGATCGGTCTCCGAACCCGAGACCTCGAGTTGCACTTCTTTTCCGCGCGCCTTCGCCACATCCCGGACGAGCCGCGGAAAGCGGTCGAAGACCTGGCCGATCGGAACCATCCGGACCTTCATGATCGACTCTTGGATCTCGTTGCTCGTCCGCGCGAGCATGGCCGCGCTATTCGCCAGTTCCTTGGCGAGCGGAGAGACCAACGCGGCCGGAGCCGCGATCTCCTTATCGTTCATCAACCGCTCGAGCGTCGACGCGATATCCGAGATCCGCGTCCGATTGATCACCAACTCGCCGACCAGGTTGAGCAACGTATCCAACCGCTCGATATCGACGCGGATCGTCTGACCCGCAGCCCGCTTCGAAACGTCTTTCTTCTCGCCGTCCTTCTTCGCGGGCGCCGAAGTGGTCGCGGCCTCCGCCACGACGGGCACGACGTCCGCGGCCGCCTCGCTCGCGATCGCCGGCGACGCGACCACCGCCGGAACGCCACCGGCCTCGGCCAACAGCCGTTCGATCTCGGCCTCGAACGCCGCGAGTTGATCTTCACTGACGCCGCTCTGTCCGGAAGCCGCTTCGAACTCGAGCACCTCTCCGGTCTTCCCCTCGATGACCTGCGACGTCTCTTCGTAGATCCCGGCGAACTGATCCAGCCGTCCGATATAATCGTCCAACCCATGCGGCGCCGGCGTATCGTTGACCGCCGACTCCACCAGATCGGTCAAGAAATCGCGGCCCGCGAAAAGAATATCGACGCTCCCCTCCGAGAGCGGCATCCGATCCTTACGAAGGAGATCGCAAAGATTCTCGAGCTTATGCCCGAGATTCTGCGCATCCGTAAACCCGAGCATCCCCGCGCTACCCTTGATCGTATGCAGCGCCCGGAACAACGAATTGATGATCTCGGGCTCCGCCACCCCCGACTGCACGAACTCTTCGAGCCGCAACAGATCCGCATCGATCTGCTGCAACAGCTCCTCCGACTCATCCCGAAAATACGCGATGAACTCGGACCGATCGAACACCTCGTCAGACACGCCAACCCCCAAGGGAAGCGCCGAGGAAGAAACGGCCATGAAGTGAGGATGCCGCAGCGAACGAGGGGCGGCGCGTCAGATGCGAGGCGAACAAAAGCTCCAACCTGCGAGAGGCGGGGAGTGCAGTGACGCCGTCCGGCGGCGCGACGTTGCGCTGAGGGGTTTCTCGATTTTTGATCTTCACAGGATGTGAACTTCCAAACTTCGTTCTATCAAAAATCGAGATAAGCGACCGGAGCGCAGGATGCGCGCAGGGAGCGGCCCCGAAGTGCAATGTCGCGCCGACGGACGGTGTCGCTGCGCTCGCCGCCTCTCGCGCCAATGGGTACTACTCGACGCCGAAGACCGAGAGCAACGGCCCGAGCGAGCCCGTCTCGGGAATCAGGATGAACTGCCCGGCGACGACTTTCTCTTTGTCGAGAAACGCGCTTTCGATAAGGAACACGTCCTGGTCGGGCAAGATCGACATGAGCGTGCGAAACGCGGCCTGGATCGTGCCGTACGACAAGGTCGGTACGGACGGCAACAGGTTGATGTTCGTCAGTTGGATGATGGCCGTCAGATACGACCCGGCGATGATGTTGCCGAGCTCCTTAAGCGTCGAATCCGCGATCGAGTCGAAGATCTGGATGTCGCCGATCACACGCTTGAGGAACGCGCTCACGAAATCGAGCGCCTGTTCGCGGTCGAAGATCACGATCATCTGGCCCGGCGCTTCGCCTCGCACGTACATGTGCAGTGCGGCGACCGTGCGGCTCTCGTTGCCGATGCGCGATGCGAGATCCCGGAACTTGATGACCTCGATGCGCGGTTCGCTCAGATTGATCTTGGTGTTGAGCAACTGCGAGAGCGCGGTCGCGGCGTGGCCGGCGCCGATGTTGCCGACCTCCTTGAGC
>JBEPVY010000128.1:0-6288 GCA_041690835.1 Vulcanimicrobiota bacterium
CCGGCAATCCGCTCTTCCCGGGCGTCTACATGATCGAAGCGATGGCCCAGCTCGGGGGATGCGTCGTGCTCGAGCCCGGCGAGTTCTCGCGCAAGACGCCGTACCTGGCCGGCATCGACAAGGCGAAGTTCCGCCGCCCGGTGATCCCAGGAGACTGCCTGATGATGGAAGTCGCGCTGACCAAGCACAAGCGCAACATCGGCTGGGTCGCCGCGCAGGCGACCGTCGACGGAGAGTTCGTCTGCTCCGCCGAGCTGATGTTCTCGATCGCTTCGGATCCGCGTGTGTTCGGATACGACGCCGCCGTGCTGCACGCGTGAGGAGAGGGCGAACATGATCCATCCGACCGCCATCGTCCATCCCGGCGCGAAGGTCGCGCGCGGCGTGGAGATCGGTCCGTACTGCATCGTCGGTGAGAACGTCTCCGTCGGTAGCGGCACGGTGCTCCAGGCGCACGTCGTCGTCAATGGATGGACGGAGATCGGCGAGGAGTGCACGATCTATCCGTTCGCGACCATCGGCGCGGCCTCGCAGGACCGCAAGTACGCGGGCGAACGCGCCTATACCAGGATCGGCAACCGCACGATCCTGCGCGAGTACGTCTCGGTGCAGCGCGGCACCGGCGAAGAGTCGCTGACCGCGGTCGGCGACGACTGCCTGTTGCTGGCCTACGTGCACATCGCGCACAACTGCGTGATCGGCAACTCGGTGATCATGAGCAATCTCGCGCAGCTGGCCGGACACTGCGAGGTGGCGGACTTCGCGGTGATCGGCGGACAGGTCGGCGCGCACCAGTTCTCGCGGATCGGCCGCTACGCGATGGTCGGCGGCGCGAGCAAGGTGACCAAAGACGTCCCGCCGTTCTTCCTGGTCGAAGGTTCGCCCGCGGAGCCGAACGGACTGAACTCGGTCGGCCTGCGGCGCGCCGGGTTCTCGCTCGACGAGCGCTCGGAGATCAAGAAGTTCTACAAACTTCTCTACAACTCCAAGCTCAACGTTTCGCAAGCGCTCGAGGCGATGAAGGCCGAAGTAGCGACCGATTCCGGTCGCGAGATCGTCGCCTTCCTCGAAGCGCCGTCGCACCGCGGCATCGCGAAATAGCGATCGTGCCCTGATCCGGTGCACTACTTTTTCAGTACGGGAGAGCCGTCCGGCGAACTGGTCGCGATAGCGCTCGCACGCGAGATCCGCGCGCTCGATCCGGAGGCGACCTTCGAAGGGATCGGCTCGAGCCGGATGGCTGCGGCGGGCTTCACGATCTGGCGCGATAACGAAGGCTGGGCGACCATCGGACCGCTGGCGGCGCTGCCGCGCGTCCCGAAACTCGCGAACGCGCTCTGGCAGACGGCCGCACATATCGCGAAGAGCGAGCCGGACGTGCTCGTGCTGATCGACTTCGGTGGGTTCAACGTCCGATTGGCAAAGGAACTGCGCAAGAAGTTCCGCTACGAACGCCCGATCCTGGACTGCTTCCCGCCCGGTGCGTGGCTGGATAGCGAGAAGACGGCGCGCGCGATCTCGTCGCTTGCGGTGCCACTGACGGCCTTCCGCCGGCAGTACGAATTCTACAAGCGCTTGCAGTTGCCGATCGCGTACTTCGGTCATCCGCTCGCCGCGAACTACACCATGCGACCGGCGCGTCCGGCGCCGCCGCTCGAAGGCGGGCGGATCGCGTTGCTGCCGGGGAGCCGGAAGGGCGAGATCGCCCGCCTTCTGCCGCGCCTGATCGACGCCTTCCGGTTGTTGCGCGCGCGTCGCCCGGACTTGCGGGGTGTCGCGGGTGCGGCGGACGACGCGAGCGAGCGGAAGATCCGGGCGGCGTTACGGAACGCCGGTCTGGACGACATCGCGGTCGTGCGCGGCGTCGCCGAAGCGACCGCGGCGGCGGATGCGGCTTGGATCGCCTCCGGTACGGCCGTGCTCGAAGCGACCCTATCGGGCGTGCCGGTGGTCGCGCTCTACGCGCTCGCGCCGATCCTGATCCCATACGTGAAGCGGATCATGCGTTCGCGGTTCATCACGCTGCCGAACCTGGTGCTCGACGAAGAGATCGTCCCGGAGCTGCTGCAGCACAATGCGACCCCCGAACGGCTGGCCGACGCGATGGACGCGACGTTGCGCGATCCGGGCGTGCAGTACGCGGCCATCGAGCGGTTGCATCGCGAACTCGGCCCGGGCGACGCGCTCCAAGCGTGGGGCAAGTTCGTGGTCTCGCTCGCCGTGGCCGGGCGCGCGCGATGAGGATCTATCATACTTCCGACATGCACGACCATCGCGGTTTCGCGCACCGGCTGGATACGTTGCGCGCGCGCGATCCGGGTCTGCTCTTCGACTGCGGGGACAGCCTGCGCGGGAGTCAGACCGTCTACCATCGGAACGAACCCATCATCGCGGAGATCGATGCGGCCGGCTACGACGCCCAGGCGATCGGGAATCGTGAGTTCCACTATCTCTTCCCGCTCTTACGCGCGCGTGCGGCGAAGATGCGGCATCCGCTGGTGTGCACGAACCTGCTCGACACGAAAGGGCGCGATCTGCCCTTCGTCCGGTCGCTCGTGCTCGATCGCGAGGGTGCGCGCATCCACGTGCTCGGCTTGTTGATCATGCAGTACCCGGTCGGCAGTCCGCTCGAGCGCGTCTTCGGATGGCGCTTTTTGGATCCGTGGGACGCGGTCGCCGAGTACGCCGCGACCGTTCCCGAGGGCGAGATGCTGCTGGTGCTCTCGCACGTCGGGCTCTCGCTCGATCGCACGCTGGCGGAGCGCGTACCGCGCATCGATCTGATCCTGGGCGGACATAGCCACGATACGCTCTTCGCGCCCGAAATCGTCGCGGGCGTACCGATCCTGCACGCCGGACCGTACGCCAAGTACGTCTCGCGGACGGAGCTCGCGTACGACGCGGCGCAGAAACGCTTCGCGATCTCGGACTTCGGGTTGTTCCCGCTCCTGGGTGAACCGTAGGTGAAGCGCGTCCTGTTCGTCAGCAACGGTCACGGTGAAGAAGCGATCGCGTCGCGCATCGCTTCGGAGGTGTTCGCGCTCGCACCGGATCTCGGCCTCGATCACTTGGCGGTCGTCGGCGAGTTCGGACATCCTTCCGAGATGACCGACGTCGGTCCGCGCCGGGCGATGCCGAGCGGCGGATTGATCGCGATGGGGAACGTGCGCAACATCGCGCGCGACGTCGGCGGCGGATTGATCGGACTGACGCTCGCGCAACTCCGCTTTCTGCGAGCCGCCCGCGGCACGTACGCGGCGATCGTCGCGGTCGGCGACGTCTACGCGCTCTTGCTGGCGTTACGCGCCAAGGCACCGACCGCGTACGTCGGCACCGCCAAGAGCGTCTTCGTGGCGCCCTACGGCCCGGTCGAGGAGCGCGTGCTCCGCCGCGCGCGCGCGATCTTCGTCCGCGACGAGCCGACCGCGACCCGCCTGCGCGAGCGCGGCACGGCCGCGAGCGCGCCCGGCAACGTGATCGTGGATCTGTTCGCGGTCCCCGACGATCCGCGCGCGGCCGAGGCGTTCGCGGGATTCGCGCCCGCACTCGCGCTCTTTCCGGGCAGCCGGAGCGGCGCGTACGACGAAGGACGCACGCTCGCGCGCTTCGTCCGCGACCTGGCGCGCACGCGCCCGGCGCTCGGCGCGGCCTTCTCGGTCGCTCCCGGCTTGGATGCGGAGCGTTTCGCCCAGACGTTCGCACGCGACGGCTGGACGGTTCGGGCGCACCTCGATCCGGCCCGCCCGTTCGATCTGTACGATGGCGAACGCGCGCTGATCCGCGCCTGGCGCGGCGAGATCGGTCCGCTGCTCGCGCGCGCGACCATCGTGATCGGCCAGGCCGGGACCGCCAACGAAGCGGCCGCCGGCGCCGGCGTCCCGGTGGTCGCATATGCGCCGCCCGGCGAGCGCGCGAACGCGTGGTACCGGACGCGTCAACGGGGTCTGCTCGGCGATGCCCTGCTGGTCGTCACCGAATCGGACGCGCTCGCGGAGATCGGCGCCTTGCTCGACGATCCGGCGCGCCGCGTCGCGATGGGGTCGGCCGGACGCGCGCGGATGGGACCGCCGGGCGGTGCGCGCGCGATCGCGCGGGCGATCGTCGAGCTCGCGCGAGCGGACGCGTGAAGCGCCTCGCGGCGTGGGTCTGCGCGGCGCCGTTCGCCGCGTTGCCGCTCTTCCCGTCGTTCATCACGCTGACCGCGGTGACCGTGCCGGGCGTCTCGCTGATCCCGGCACCGCTCTCGCTGGCGCTGCTCGGGCTGATGGTCGTCGCGGTGATCGTGGCATTGGTGCTGCTGCTGCGACCGCCGCGCGATCCGTCGCCGATGTTGGTGCCGCTCTCGCTGTGGTGGGGCGCGGCCTTACTCGCCGCATTGCTCGGATTCAATCCGGTCGGCGGCCTGCTCTTCATCGGGATCTTCGGGATGGGGATCGTCTGGCATAACGGGGTCTGGCGGTTCTTCGCCGACCCGACGGCGCGCCGCGCGATGCTCTACGCATTTCTCGTCGCGGGTGCGATCGCGGCCGCCGCCGCGATCCTGATGCTGGTGCTGCGCCAGCCGGCCAGCCAGTACACGATCGGGAACCGACGCGCGATCGGCACGTTCATCCTGCCGGGCGAACTCGCGGGCTATCTCATCATCTATCTTCCGATCGCCTGCGCGATCGCGCTCGCGACCCGGGAGCGGATGCTTCGCGCGGTCGCCTGGACCGGCACGGTCGTCGGCCTGGTGGCCTTCGCGCTGACGGTCTCGCGGGCGGGTTGGATGGGTATGGCCGCCGCCGTGGCGTTCTATCTGGTCGCGACCCAGGGCAAGCGCGCACGTTACGCCCTGATCCCGGTCGCGCTCGGTGCGGTCGTCGTGCTCGCGTTCTTCAACGTCAACCACAACCCGAGCGAGAACTATACCCGCATCTCGATCTGGCAGGCGGCGCTCGGGATCATCGAGCGGTTTCCGCTCACCGGGGTCGGTCCGTTCGACTTCGCCTCGGCCTACGCGCTGGTCCGGCTCCCCGACGGCGAGCCGACCGCCTTCCACGCGCACAGCTTCCTCTTGACGATCTTTGCTGAAATGGGATTGGTCGGCCTGGTCGCGGTCCTGTGGGCCTGGTGGCGCTTTGCGGTCGTCTTTCGGGCCGGGTTGGCGACCGCCGATCCGGTCCGGGTACGGCTCGCGTTGGCGGTCGCAGCGGGACTGGTGGGGACGATGGTGCAAGGCGTGATCGATACCGTGAGTGTTGTATTATTCGGACTCTGGCTGCCGACGATGGCGCTCGCGCTGGTCTTCGCGCGAGACGGCCTCGGGGAGGACGCGGCGTGAAGCGCGCGTTGCTGCTCTGCGCCCTGCTCGCGACCGCCTGCAATCCGCAGCCGGTTCGCGCGCCCGGATCGTCGCCGGCCCCGAGCGCGGGTCCATCGAACGGCGCACCGCCGCTCTTGATCACCAGCCACGGGACGCCCCAGCGACCGCTCGTCTTCTACGGCCACAAGTCGAACCGGGTGGTCTACAAGATGATCGTACGCGACCGGGCGATCGCGAACACCGCGCAGGGAGCGGGCGACGGAACGTTCTACGACGTGACCGTGACGTTCTACGACTCGTCGGGGAAGACGCTCGAAGCCAGTGCGCCGCGCGCCGTCGCGGTCGAAGCCGACCAGACCCTGACGCTCTACGACGGCGTCACGACCACCACGTCGACGCACGACGTCCTGAAATGCCGGCAACTGGAATACGATCGGACCTCGGGCATGCTGCACGGAACGGGCGACGTGCGGATCTCGTCGGCCAACGGATTTTGGACGCGCGGGAACCGTTTCGACTCCGACATCACGCTTGAGAATTTGGTACTGAAGTGAACGATCCGATACGCACGATCCGGCTGCGCGGACTGGTCAAGCGCTACGGCGCGCGGACCGTCGTGGACGGCGTGAGCGCCGAGGTCCGGACCGGCGAAGTGGTCGGTCTGCTGGGTCCGAACGGCGCCGGCAAGACGACCACGTTCTACATGGTGGTCGGCCTGATCAAACCGGACGGCGGGACGGTCGTGCTCGACGGGCCGGACGGCGAACTGGATCTGACGCAGGCGCCGATGTACCGGCGTGCGCGCAACGGGCTCGGCTATCTCGCGCAGGAGAACTCGATCTTCCGCAAGCTCTCGGTCGGCGACAACATCCGTTTGATCTGGGAACAGCACGGCATCTCGCGCGAGGAACAGGACCGCCGGCTCGGCCCGCTGCTCGAAGAGTTCGGCCTGCGTGCGTTCGAACACGCGCGCGCCGACAGTC
>JBEPVY010000129.1:0-6286 GCA_041690835.1 Vulcanimicrobiota bacterium
TCTCGATCGCCAACGACGTCGCGAAGTACTTCGCGATCCTGCCGGCGATGTTCGCAGTCGCCTATCCGGCGATGGCCTCGCTCAACTTGATGCACCTCGCCACATCGCAGAGCGCGATCCTCTCTGCGGTCATCTTCAACGCGCTCATCATCATCGCGCTGGTCCCGCTCGCGCTAAAGGGGGTGCGCTACGTGCCTCGCGGTGCCGAAGCGGTCTTGCGCGAGAACGTGCTGATCTACGGCCTCGGCGGGCTGATCGCCCCGTTCGTCGGGATCAAACTGATCGACCTCATCCTGACCGCGCTGCACCTGACGTAAGGAACGTTCGTATGCTCAAACAGTCGCTCGTCGCGCTCCGCGTGACCGTCCTGTCCGTCATCGCCCTGGGGCTGATCTATCCGCTCGCGATGACCGGCATCGCGCAGCTCGCGCTGCCGGCCCAGGCGAACGGTTCGATCGCGACCGTCCGCGGCATCCCGATCGGGTCGTCCATCATCGGACAGCAGTTCTCGAATCCGCAGTACTTCTGGGGCCGTCCGTCGGCCGCCGGAAAGGGCTACGACCCGACCTCGACCTCGGGGACCAATCTCGGGCCGACCTCCAAGAAGTTGATGGACGCGACCCGCGCCACCATCGCGGCGCTCGAAAAAGCGGATCCGGGCGCGGGCGTCCCACCGATGGATCTGGTGACGTCGAGCGCGAGCGGTATCGATCCGGATATCAGCCCGGAGGCCGCGCGCTATCAGGCGATACGCGTAGCGAAGGCGCGCGGACTCCCGCTAGCCATCGTGGATGGCCTGATCGCCAAGCACGTGCGCGGACGCACGCTCGGCGTGTTAGGCGAGCCACGGGTCGGCGTCCTCGAGCTCAACCTCGACCTGGATGCGGCGCGCTAGCACGAAGAGTTCGCGGGCGCCTGCGTCCAGAAGTCGGCGCGCGAACGCGTTTGGTTGCGGCCAGCGCGGTGTCCGGAGGGTTCCGCCGACCGCGATCGTGGTCTCGGGAACGGCGCGTGCGGTCGCGAGCAACGCGCGCGCGACGTCTTCGCCGCTGACGTTCAACCAAGTGCCGCCGCTCGAGCGCGTCTCCGCCGCCATCTTGGCGACGATCGGGGCGTCCGGGCGGCCGGGCTTGCCTACGTGGACGACGGCGAAGGACGCGTGCAGGCGCGCCGCGATCTTGCTGCAGCGCCGGATCAGCGGAAAGTCCTCGAGCCGCGCGGCGACGCTTAACAGCAACCGGTCGAACGGCGCGGTCGGCATCTGATGGCTCTCGGCACGCAGCGTCTCGCGCACGGCCAGTTCGCGCAACGCGCGCAAGTTCTCGGCCTTGAAGAAGTTGGAAAGTGCGCTCTCGACCTTCTCGGGGCGATAGATCTTGCCGTCTCGCAAGCGTTCGCGCAGCGTCTCGGGCGTGACGTCGATCAGGATCAGTTCGTCTGCCAGGGCGAGCACGCCGTCCGGCAAGGTCTCGCGCACGGTCGTTCCGGTCAACCGGAAGACCGCGTCGCCGAGCGCTTCGAGATGTTGGATGTTCAGCGTCGTGATCACGTCGATGCCGGCCCGAAGCGCCGCCAAGACGTCGCCGATCCGCTTGGCGGAGACGGAGCCGGGGGCGTTCGTGTGGGCGAGTTCGTCGATCAGCGCGACCTGCGGATGGCGCGCGATGAGCGCGTCGCGATCGAGCTCCTCGAACGTCGTCCCGCCGTGCACGACCCGTCGGCGCGGGAGCACTTCGATATCGCGGATCATCGCTTCGGTCTCGCGTCGACCGTGCGTCTCGATGTAGGCGCCGACAACGTCGCGTCCGTCGGCGAGCAACTGGTGGGCGCGGTCGAGCATCGCGAGGGTCTTGCCTGCGCCGGCCGCGGAGCCGAGATAGATCGTGAGCTTGCCGTATCCCGTCCGCATCCGATCGCGCACGGTCGCGCCGAGCGGATGGTTCGAGAGCGGCGGATCGGCCAGATACGTCTGGTCGCGCGAGACCACGAAGATGTCGCGGCTGACCGGACGGTTCACCAGCTTCGCGGCCAGATCGGACTTCGGCAGCGCGATCAGCGATGCGTGGAGCGAGTCGGCTTCAGAGGCGCTGGTGACGTCGACGCAATCCAGATCCAGGTCGAGGGCGGCCGCAACCGCTTCGCTCCGCCGCAGGAACGCTTCCGGCTCCGTCAGATCGTCGGGAAGGATCGCAGCCGCAGCGGACGTGCGTTCGGCGGAGACCGCGGGGATCGTGAGATCGTCGATCGTCCGGAGCAGCAGTTCGCGCAGCACGATCAGGTTCGACTCTTTGAACGCGCCATCGAGCGCGCGCTCGATATCGTGCGGGCCGACGACCTTGCCGGCCCGGACGCGCTGGCGAAGCAGCTGTGGAGACGCGTCCAGCGCGATCACCTCGTCGGCCTTGCGCAGGAAGGCGAGCGGCACGATTTCGCGCACGGGGTGGCCGAGGGCGGCTTCGGCGACGGGTGCGACCGTATCGAGATGGGCGATGTTGAGCGCACCGAGTACGGTGATGCCGGCGTCGCGCAGCGCCAAGGCGTCCTGCCAGCGCTTCGCGTTGGTGGCGCCTTCCGGATTCTCGAACGCCAACTCATCGAGGATGACGACGTCCGGCTTGGCTTCGAGGATCGCTTCGAGTCCGTCGAGGACGGGAATCCCGGCGGCCAGCGCGTCGAGGTCGGGCCGTTCTTTCGTCTCGAGGCTCGCGATAGCGATACGCTTGCCGGCCGCGGCCAGGCGCACGGCGTCTTCGATCAGACGACGCGTCTTGCCCGCACCGGGTGCGGATGCGAGATAGATGACGATGCGCGCGCTCTCTCCGAACTCGCGCAGAAACGACTCGGGCGAGCGGCGCTCCATGCTCCCGGCGGGTTCGCCGGAGGGGCGGTCGTACCCGCCGGAGGCGCCCGGCCGTACCCGCACGAAGCGCGTAAAGAATGAGTGTGCGAACGGCGAGCGCGCCTCGCGCGGTTGCGTGTGTCTGCTACGGTTTGACCGTCGCGGGGTGGCTGCTGGATATGGCGACGCCGCAGCTCTTCGTGGTCGCGATCCTGCTGAACGGCCCGATCGCGCTGTCCGGCGTCGCGCTCCGGCCGCGGCTGACCATGTGGTTGGTGGCCGTCGCTCAGATCGCGAACGTCGTGGCCGGCTGCTACAACGGCGCGCGCGCCGGCTACGTCTGGGACGCCACCGCGATAGGCGACCGCTTGCTGGTGGCCGCATCGTTCTTGCTGGTCGGCTACCTGACGGTGCGCGCACAATCGTACGCCCGAAGGTCGGTCCGGGCAGCCGAGCGCGAGCGCGAAGCCCGCGACGATGGCGATCTCCGGCGCGCCGCGGAGGCGATCCGCGCGACGCTGAACGTCGAACTGGTGCGCGAGGGCATCGTCCGTCAGACGCCCGCCCTGACCGGCGCCGATCGCGCGATTCTGGTCGTGCGTAAGACCATGCAACTCCAGCAGTGCTACACGTTTCGGACCGGATCCGACGGCATCGAGATCGAGCGCGGCGCCCTCGATACCGGCATGGCCTCGTTGGCCGCTCGTGCGATCGAAGCGGGGCGCACCATCGATGCGAGCGCCGGCGACATCGTCGGCGGGCCGTTCTTGGAGTCGCTCGGGGCGGATGCGATGATCGCCGCTAGCGTGAGCGCGAGTGCCGGCGGCGCGGCGCTCTTCGCCCTGCGTGCGGGCCCGCCATTCGACGAGCGGGAAAAGCGCGCGCTACGCGCGATCGCCGACGTCGCCGCGACCGCCCTCGCGCAGGCCGAACTCTTCACGACGCTCGGCGAACAGAACGATCAGATCGCAGGACAACGGGCCGAACTCGTGCAGCGTAACGAAGTGATCCGCGACATCGTCTACGCGCTCGCGCACGATCTGCGCACGCCGCTCGCGGCCGGACACTTGACGCTGGAGCAGACTTTGCAAGGCGCCTACGGCGAGATGCCGGAACGATACCGCGAAGTGCTGTCGACCGCGATCGGGTCCAACGATGAGATGCGCCGCCTGGTCGAGACCTTGTTGGTGGTCGCGCGCTACGAGGCCGGCGAAGCCTCGAACCTGCGAGTCTCGGCGGACCTCTCCACGTTGGCGCGCGACGTGACGCGGGAACTCGACGCGATGGCCCTCGATCGCGGCGTGAGCCTCGTCTGCGACGCGCCGGCCCCGGTCGCGATCTCCGTCGACCCGGGCGAACTGCGACGCGCGCTCGTGAACCTGGTCGCGAACGCGCTCGAGGCGACTCCGGGCGGCGGACACGTCGAGGTGCGCGTGCTCGCCGAGGCCGGCAAGGCACGCGCGAACGTCATCGACGACGGTTTCGGCGTCGACGAGGCGATCCGACCGCGACTCTTCTCGCGCTTTGCGACCGCCTCGCACCGTCCGGGCGCGGGGACCGGACTCGGGCTCTACATCGCGCGCCGGATCGCGCTCGCCCACGGCGGCGAGCTCGACTATCGGCCGAATCACCCGCGTGGGAGTACGTTTGCGTTGGCGATCCCCCTCGAGGGCGGTGCCGGATGAGCGCGACCCGGGTCGTCATCGTGGAAGATCACGCGCTGACGCGGCTCGCGTTACGCACGGCGCTCGGCGCGCAGTTCGAGGTCGCGGGCGAAGCCGGCGACGGTGTCTCGGGTCTCGCGGTGATCGTCCGCGAACGGCCGGATGTGGCGGTCGTCGATATCGGCCTACCGGGGATGGATGGGATCGCCCTCACGCAGGCGATCCGACGAGATGCGTCCGAGACGCGAGTCGTGGTGGTGACCATGCTCGACTCGCACGAGACCGTGCTGGCGGCGCTGGCAGCCGGCGCAGATGCCTATGTGGTCAAGTCCGCCGATCCGTCCGAGATCGTCGATGCGGTCCGCGCGGCTGCGGCCGGTGGTGCCTACTTCGATCCGCGCATCGCGCACGTCGTGCTCGCGCGCTTCACCGATAAGGGCGCGGACCTCCACGACTCACCGCTGACGCCGCGTGAGACCGAGGTCCTACGCTTGATCGCCGAGGGTGTCGGCAACGTCGAGATCGGCGAGCGGCTCTACATCGGTCTCGGCACCGTCAAGGGTCACGTACGCGATATCTTGGAGAAGCTGCAAGCGGCAGATCGGACGCAAGCCGCCGTCACGGCTTTACGCAAGGGCTTTATCTAGGGCTCTATTCGGCCGGCTCGGCCATCTCGCGGATGCGTTCGCCGGCGCCCTCTTTGACGATCGCGATGATCGCGTTGCCGGCGTGGAGCTGCGTATCGCCGTCCGGAATCGTCAACTCGTCGCGGCCGTCGTCGATCGCGACCACCACGCAGTTGGGCGGAAAGGCGGCATCCGCCACGAGCTTGCCGTCGAGCGGCGAGCCGGGCGGGATGACGACGCGTGCCAGTTGGAGTTTGCCCTTGCCGAACAGGCGCATCGTCTCGAGTGCCGATTCGTACGAGCACTCGTTGACGCGCTGATCGAGGACGTCGAGGATGATCTCGGTCGACGAGATGACGGTGACGGGATCCTCGAGATCGAGGGATTCGAAGATCGTCTTGTTGCGCGGATTGTTGACGCGCGCGATGCACTTGGCCTTGGTCTTCTTCTTGGCGATCAGCACGACCACCAGGTTGTCTTCATCGTCGCCCGTATCGGCGACCACCACGTCGGCCCGCGCGATGCCGGCCTGCTCGAGGATCAGTGGGTCGCAGCCGTCGCCGACCAGCGTCACTTGGCGGTCGATCAGGTTATCGAGTTCGCGCGCTTTTTTCTCGCTCTTCTCGACGACCAGGACTTCGTGCTCTTGCTTGAGCAATGCGCGCGTCAAGTACGAGCCGACTTTTCCGCCGCCGACGATGAGGATGAACATTATTCCGTCTCCGGGAGCGGCGTGACGATGGTGAAGCGCTGCGCGAACTCGCTGATCGCGTCGGGCGAGACGATGGCGTTGATCTCGTCGCCTAGCTCGAGCGCGAGATCGTCGTGCGCGACCATCACGCTCGTCTCGCGCCGGAGCGCCGCGATGCGGATGCGGCCCGGGATCTCGATATCGCCGATCCTCTTGCCGGCGTTCTCCGCGCCGACCGTCGCCGAGAGCGAGGTGACCTTGCCGAAGTCGAACGGCTGGTGCGGATCCCAAGGCGCTTCCATCAGCGTGTCGCGGATCATCTTCGCGCCGAGGGTGGTCGGGATGACGGTCTGGACGCCCAGTTCGCGGTACATCTGTCCGCGCGGCGGATCGTAGATGCGGCAGACGACTTTCTTGATGTTGAACATCCGCTGCGCGATCAGCGCGGCCATGATGTTGCGATTGT
>JBEPVY010000130.1:0-6283 GCA_041690835.1 Vulcanimicrobiota bacterium
GTGGCGACGACAACTGGTCCAAATCGGACTCCGAAGCGGATCTCTATCCGGCCGGTAGCTTCACCATCACCGCGGGTGCCGGCGTCTCGACCGGCGTGACCCCGATCCGGCTTTTCGCCGAGAACAACTGCTACGACTCGGGTCAATGGGAATCGCTCTTCTTGGCACCGCCGTTCGGAACCGGCTCGGTCGCCCTCAGCGCGACCGCGCGCTGGTCGGGTTGTCCGATCGTCCCCGGCGGCCCATCCCCCGGTAGCTACACTCCGTCTTCCGGTGGCGGCATCTGGTACGGCAAGACGCTCGACGTCTCGTCCTACGCGGGCCTCGCCAAGACGCTCTTCATCGGCATCAGCCGCGATGCCGGCGGCAACAAGCCGACCGCGACCGCCGCCCAGTACTACAACTACGTGTTCGTCGACAACGTGAAGATGATCGGAACCGGCAGTGCCACGCCGCCGCCGCTCTCGGTCGCACCGAATCCGTTCGGCGCAACCCAGACCGGCGCTGCAACGCTGACCGCGCTCGAAACCGGCTACGCCGGATCGATCACGATCACCAGCAGCAACACTTCGGTGATCACCGTGACGTCGCCCGCAACCGCATCCGCCGGTTCGGCGACGCTCCACGTGAACGTGGTGACTGCGGGCTTCGCAAATCTCACGATCATGGATTCCAGTGGCCAAACGGTCGTCGTCCCGGTGACCGTCACCCTCACCCCCGTGACGATCAACTAACATGGAGCGCACAATGAAACGTTCAGTAACCTCTGCACTCGTCGCGGTAGCTCTTCTCGCCGGCGTCGCCTGTTCGGGCGGCGGCGGCGTCACGCCGGGCTCCGGGCCGAAGGTCAGCATGACGACGCCCAAGGGCGTCTCGCCGGCGCTGATCAAAGCTGCGCCGATGGCCAAGACGGTCATCCAGCCGGCCAGCGCGATGCTCACACGCCATCCGGCGACGGCCATCGTACCGCAATCGTGGTCGCAGATCCCCGGTGCGGCGACCGCAGTCACCGCGGGAGGCGACGGCTCCATCTACGTCCTCTCGGACCAGCCGTCGGGTGCGGATAAGTACATCTGGCGTTACAACGCCGGAACGTGGACGAACATCCCCGGACTGGCCTCGGAGATCGCCGTCTCCGGGAACGGAACCCTCTACGCCGTGAACTCGGGCGGCGGCATCTTCGCCTACACCGGCACCTGGGCGAACCTGGGCGGCGGCGCGGGTTCGGTCGCGGTCGCATCCGACAACTCGGTCTACGTCACCTCGAACGGCAGCGGCGACCAGCCGATCTGGCATTACGCTTCCGGCTCGTGGACCCAGGCGCCCGGCTCGGGCGTCTACCTGGCCGGCTCGGTCGACACGACCAGCCACGTCATCGGCGGCAACACCCTCGCGCCGAACGGCATCTACATCCTCAACTCGGCCGGCGCGATCTACTATCTGAACGCCGACAACAGCTTCGCGCAGCTTCCCGCCAACGCATCGATCGTCGCCTCGCGTCCGGGCGGTCTATTCGCGCTCGGTTCCGGTGCGATCAATCCCGGCGGCAACCAGCTCTTCTACTTCGACCTGGATACCCCGGGCTGGTCGGTCCAGACCGGCGCCGCGGTGAGCATCGCGGTCGGTTTGGGCAACGTCCTCTACGCGATCTCTGGATCGGGTGGCATCTACCAGACAAACACCGGAACGCCGACCCCGGGACCGACCCCGACGGCTACGCCGACGGCAACCCCGACCAGCACGCCGACCTCGACGCCGACCGCATCGCCGACCCCGGGTGCGGCCCTGGTCGTTTCGCCGAATCCGATCAGCCTCACGCAGACCGGTAACGCGGGCATCTCGGTGAGCGAGACCGGATTCAACGGATCGATCACTGCGGTCTCGGGCGACACAAACATCTTCACGGTCGGTTCGCCGGCCACGATGTCCGGTGGTTCGGCAACGCTAGTGATCAACGCGCTCACGGCCGGTTCCACGACGCTCACCGTTTCCGATGGTACGCAACAGACCGTCGTTGCGGTGCACGTCACACTCACGGGTGTCGTCATCAATAAGGCGCACTAACGCATGAAGAGAACTGCACTAGGAGTCATCGTCGTCGCCGCCCTGCTCGCCGGATTCGGCTGCAGTGGCGGCGGCGGAACGTCGGTCAATCCGGTCGCCGCACCGTCCGCTGCACAACCGCAGACGGCCAAGGCGACCGTCAAGATCATCATTCCGGGCAAGGCGGTAGCGGCGGCGAAGAAGCCGGCGTACGTATCGACCGCGACCCGGTCGATCTCGCTCACGGGTACCGGCTTCGCGCCGGAAGAGATCGACATTCCGTCGATCAGCTCGTGCACCGGTCCGGACGGCGGCGGCGCGTACACCTGTACGCTCTCGTTCGACATCCCGCTCGGCGCGAACACGTTGTTCGTGAAGACTTGGGACACCGCCGGCGCGACCGGCAACGTGCTCTCGATGAACACCCTCAACACGACGATCGTTCCTGGTGTAGATAACAACCTCAACATGATTCTCAACGGCGTCGTCAAAACGCTGACGCTGTCGGTGACGCCGGGCTCGAGCTTCACGGCCGGCACGTCGGCCAACTTCGACGCCATCTGGGGCGGCCAAGATGCCGCCGCCAACACCATCATCGGCCCAGGTTCGCTCGTCGATGCGAGCGGCAACCTGATCGCCCCGACGCTCGTCGCGTCGGACCCCACCCATTTCGCGGTCGGCACCGAGACCGGCAACGATTGGGCCGTCGCTTACGACGGCTTCGACGACAGCCCGACCCAGACGCTCACCCTCTCGGCTAGCGGCTACACCGACGTCGTCGCAAATCTGACGATCGCTTCATCAGCAACTCCGACGCCGACGCCGAGCCCGGTCGCGACCGACGCGGTCAGCAATGGCGATTTCGCTACCGCCGATCTGACCGGCTGGTTCAACTGTTATGCGGCCCATGCCGGCTATTCGGCGCCCATAAATGCGTCGCCGTCGCCGCAACCCACGACCGGTCAGTCAGTCGGGAATCCGACCCCGACGCCGCTCGATGTTTCGGTCCAGACGACGACCGCCACCGGCACCCCGCCCCCGAGCGGGAATACGCACTTCGCTCTTGTCGGTGCGGGCCAGGCGCCCGCAACGTCGACGAACGAACCCAAGGGCCAGTCGGGCATCTGCCAAACCGTAGCGGTTCCGGCCAGCGCCGCGACGCTGTCCTTCGAACTCTTCGAAGGCGGCAATGATGCGTTCACAAACTCCGATGTCGAAGCAGATGTCTATAGCTCAATTGCGTGGGCATCGGCGACCAACGGCGCGTCGACCGCCGTGACGCCGGCGGCGACGTTGATGGCGGAAGACAACTGCTACGACAATCTGCAGAACAACAAGCTCTACTTGACCGCTCCCTTTGGTACGGGCACCCATGCCCCGGTAGCCACTGCGCGGTACGCGTGGTGCCCATACACGCCTGGTGGATCACCCCCGGGCGGCGGGACGGTTTCACAAGGCGGCTATTGGTACACGCGTAGTTTCGATATGTCGGCCTACGCCGGTACCAATGTCACCCTGTTCTTCGGTATCTGGCGGTCGGCCGGCGGAGCCACGGGCGGCACGGGTTCGGCGGGATACTACAACTACGCATACTTCAGCCACATCCACCTGACCGGTACGAATCCATGAGCCGCGGTTCGACCATACACTCGAAGATGGAGAAAAGCATGAAACGTAACGTCCTCGCGGCCTTTGCTGCGGCTGCCCTCCTCATAGGCATCGGCTGCAGTGGCGGCGCGGGCGGCACTGCGGGCGGCGGAATCGCTCCGCCGCAGGCTCCGATCCACGCGCAGAGCACCAAGGTCACGCTCTTCATTCCGGCGCGCCCGGCGGGCTCGATCGGCAAGAAGTCGCCGGCCTACGTCTCGGCCTTCACGCGCTCGGTGGGCTTCACCGGTGCGGGTATCACCTCGCAGACGTTCAGTACGACGGCTCTGCCGAATGCGTACTGCTCGGCCGTCACCGGTGGCTGGAACTGCGCGTTCAACGTCGACCTGTCGATCGGCAGCGGGACGATGACCGTCACCTGTTACGACGCGGACAACGGCACGGGCAATATCTTGTCCGCGACGACGACCGCGATCGACATCGTCGGTGGCCAGGACAACAGCATTCCGCTCACACTGAGCGGCTACGCGCATCTCCTGACGATCACGGTCACCCCGAACGCGGTCGCCTTCGGTACCCCGACGGATCTGAGCGCGACCTGGGGCGCGACGGACGCGCAGGGCGCGACCATCATCGGCCTTCCGCTCAACAGCACCGGTAACGCGGTCAATCCCACCCTGACCTCGGATGCACCGTCGGCGCTTGCCGTCGGCACGCTCGCCGGGCAGACCTGGACCGTGCACTACGACGGCACCGACATCTCGCCGAGCCAGATGCTCCATCTCACGGCGACCGGCTATTCGATCGACGATACCGTCGTCGCTTCCTCACCGACCCCGTCTCCGACGCCGTCGCCCACGCCGACGCCGACACCCACCCCGACGCCCACGCCGTCACCGACTCCGTCGATGGCCGCGTTCCCGACGCCGGCCGGTAGCGGCTACGTCGAGTTCACCTCGGCCGGAGCCAAGGCGCTGACCGTCCTCGAAGCCGGTTACAACGGCAACTACACGGTCTCGTCCGATGCCCCGGGCGTGCTCAGCGTGGTCGGTGGCAACGGCGCGACCTTCGCATCCTCGAGCGGCTCGGCGACGGTCAACGTCACCGCGAACACCTCGGGCACCGCGAACCTCACCATCACCGATGGCGGCGGGCAAGTGCTCGTGGTCCCGGTGCGCGTGACCATCTCGACCATCACCATCGGTTGGGCTCAGGCACACTACGTTGCAAAGGGAGCCTAACGTGATGCATCGTCAACTCGTCGCGACGGTCGCTGCGGCCGCACTCCTGATCGGAGTCGGCTGTAGCGGCGGCAGTAGCGGCAGTGTTGGACAGCCGCTTCCGCCGGCTCCTCAGGGACCGAGCGGACCCGTCGCATCGGCGTCGCTGATCTTCCGAATACCGGTTCCGTCGACGACGGCCGGCGCGAAGAAGCCGGCTTACGTCTCTGCAGGGACGCAGTCGGTGCAGTTCACCGGCACGGGCTTCACGACGGAGACGTTCAACGTCGGCAGCTTGCCGAGCACCAGCTGTCCGGTGGTCGGGAGCTTCTACGTCTGCACGGCCAACATCGACGCGGCCGTCGGATCGTATACGCTCAACGTCATCACGTACGCCGGCGCCGACGCGACCGGTTCGGTGCTCTCGAAGGGCAGCGTCCCGGTCACGATCGTTTCGGGACAGTCGAATCCGGTCAACGTGACCCTGAACGGCGTTGCATCGGTGCTGACGCTGAACGTCACACCCACGGCGGTGTCCTTCGGAACTCCGACGTCGCTGACCGCGACCTGGGGCGCCAACGACGCGGCCGGTTTTGCGATCGTCGGCCCCGGTTCGATCATCGACGCGGGTGGGAACCCGGTCGTTCCGACCCTTACGTCGTCGAGCCCGACGGCTCTCGCGGTCGGATCTCCAAGCGGATCGAACTGGACCGTGAGCTATGACGGCACCGACATCTCGCCATCGCAGACGCTGACGCTCGCGGCCTCCGGCTTCACGAGCGTCGTACAAGTGATCACGGCGAGCGCTGCGACGCCGACGCCGAGCCCCACTCCGACGGCTACGCCGACGGCCACTCCGACGGCGACGCCGACGGCCACGCCGACGGCCACGCCGACGGCGACTCCGACGTCCACGCCGACGGCGACCCCGACGTCCACGCCGACGGCGTTCCCGACCATTGCTGCGTATGCCACTCCGGCTCCGAGCGGTTACGTCGAGTTCACCACCTCGGGTGCTCACACGATGATCGCCATCGAAGGTGGGTACGGTAGTGGAGTCTTCAGCGTGGACTCGGACGCCCCGGGTATCATCAGCGTCGACTCCCCCGGAACGTTCACCGCCTCGGCTGACTTGGCGACGATTCACCTGACCGCGAATGCCTCGGGCAACACCATCATCCACATCCACGACACCAACGGACAGACCCTCGACGTGCCGGTGCGCGTCACGATCAGTTCGATTACCATCAACTAAGGACGACCCATGAAACGGACGCTCATCGTCGCGATCGCGATCGCAAGCCTACTCGCCGGTTGTAGCGGCGCGGCCGGGGTGCACAAGCCCCCCGCCACCCCCCCCCCCCCAGCCCCGACGGCGGCTATAGCGCCAGCGGCGATAAACATACCGGCGG
>JBEPVY010000131.1:0-6163 GCA_041690835.1 Vulcanimicrobiota bacterium
CCGCTGCTCGAAGAGTTCGGCCTGCGTGCGTTCGAACACGCGCGCGCCGACAGTCTCTCGGGTGGCGAACGCCGGCGCGTCGAGATCGCGCGCGCGCTCGCGACCGAACCCGCGTTCCTGCTGCTCGACGAACCGTTCACCGGCATCGATCCGATCGCGGTCAAGGACATCCAGGACATGATCCGGCAGCTACGGGATCGCGGTCTGGGCGTGTTGATCACGGACCATCAGGTCCGCGAGACGCTCGCGATCGTCGACCGCGCCTACATCTTGAACGAAGGCGCGATCGTGGTCTCCGGCACGGCGCAAGAAGTGATGGAGTCGCGGGTCGCGCGCGAGTTCTACCTGGGCGAAGAGTTCAAGCTATGATCCGGTTCCGCCCGAGCATCCTGGACCGCTATCTGCTCGCCGAGCTCGGCGCGACGTTCGGGTTCGGGCTCTCGGCATTCGCGCTGATCCTAGCGGCGACCCAGATCCTCGCGATCGGGCGGATGGTCAGCGACCAGCACGCGCCGCTCTGGGCCGCGATCGAGGTCTTCCTCTGGAACATCCCCTACATCGTCTCGCTGACGATTCCGATGGCGCTTCTGCTCGGCACGTTGCTCGCGATCCAGCGGCTCTCGGGCGAGAGCGAGATCACCGCGATGAAGGCCGGCGGGATCACGTTCCTGCGGATCGTCGCGCCCTTGCTGGTGGCCGGTTTCCTGATGTCGTTCGCGGTGCTCTTCCTCCAAGAGCTGGTCGTGCCGTACTCGCAAGACCAGATCCGGACGATCGAGAACACCGTCATCAATCATACCAGCGCGTTCGGCAAGGACACCTCCGTGACGGCGCCGTTGCCGGGCGGCGGCCTGCAGAAGACGTTCGCGTTCGGCTACGACGCCTACGCGCAGGCGCTCCTGAACGTCACCTTGATCCAGTACGACGTGCAGAGACGTCCGGTCCTGATCGCGTTTGCGAGCCGCGCCCAGTTCGCATCGGATAAGTGGACGCTCTACGACGTCTCGACCTATAGGTTCGAACCGACCGGAGACCTGACGTCGGCGCCGAAACAGCCGCGCATGGACGTCGAGATGGGAGAGAAGCCGGTCGATCTCGCGCGCCGTATCGCGGACAGCAATCCGCAGGACCTGAGCCGCGCGGGCATCGCCGGGATCATCCGCTCGGGCCAGCTCAGCGACTCCGAACTACGTAAGTTCACGACCGTCTATTGGGAGAAGCTCGCCCAGCCGTTCGCGTGCTTCGTGTTCGTGCTGATCGCGGTGCCGTTCGGCCTGCGCAACATGCGCGGCGGCGGCAACACCAGCCTCGGCTTCGGCCTGGCGGTCGCGATCGTGTTCGTCTACTACGTGACCGCGACCATCTTCTCGTACGTCGGCGAAGCGGCGATCGCGGCCGCGCTCCTGTGGGCCTGGATGCCGAACCTGATCTTCACCGCGATCGGCGCGGCGCGCTTGCGCAAGGCGGCCGCGGTATGAGCAACTTCCTCACCGGTATCGGGCTGATCGTGCTGATCGCGGCGCTGGCGGGCGGGATCGCCTACGTCGGCGACCGGGTCGGTCATCAGGTCGGGCGTAAGCGCTTGACGCTCTTCGGCATCCGTCCGCGTTACACGTCCACCATCGTCGCGATCGGCACGGGCGTCGTGATCGCCCTGATCGTCACCTTGGGCGCGATCTTCGCATCGAACGAAGTGAAGACCGCGTTCTTCGCGTTGCGCACCGTCAACGATCAGATCACGTCGTTGAAGGCGCAGGCGAACGCGCTCGAGACGAAGGTCAACGACACGCAGATCGTCGTTCCGCTCGATCAGCCGATCTCGGTCAACGTCGCGCGCTTGCCGAAGGGCAGCTCGGTCGACGCGCGGGAGAAGATCGTGCGCGACTTCTATGCGAGCACGGTCGCGATGGTGAACACGTCATATCCGCGCCTGAAGCCGTTTCAACCGCCGAACAACGTCAATGATCTGCTCAACCAGCTCGCGGAGAAGGCGGACGTCTCGAACGACGACGTCCTGGTGATCGCGGTCGCGGACCGGAACCTGTTCGTCGACGACCACATCCACTTCGAACTGCAGGTCTACTCGGATTCGATCAAGGTCAAGTCGGGCGAGTTGCTCGCATCGATGTCGATTCCGGCCGGTCCGAGCGCGAACGTCGGCCTGGCTTTTCAGCAGCTGCTCCAGCACGTCGCCGAGGTGCTCGCGACGCAGAAGAAGCTCTCGCCCCTCTTCATCGGCACGCCGCAGGTCACGCGGACGATTCCTAGCGTCGACGAGATGCAGAAGATGCTCTCGACCGGCAAGGGCTCGTTCACCATGGCGGCGTTCGCCCAGCAGGACATCTATCCACACACCGCCCTCCAGACCGGCTCGCAGCCGATCGTCGTCGTCCTCACGCCATCGCTGTGAGCGCGGGTGCGATCCTGGCGATCGATCCGGGAACGCGCAAGGTCGGCTACGCGGTCCTCGCGGCCGACGGGCGGGTGCTCGCTCAGGGGATCGCCGCGAATGACGACCTCGCCGCCCGGGCCGCCGGCCTTGCGGCCGACCACGCCTTCGAGATGGTCGCCCTCGGCGCCGGGACCAACGTGGCTCCGGTCAGGGTGGCATTGGCGGCGCTCGGGTTCCCGGTCGTCCTGGTCGACGAGCACGAGACCACCCTTCGGGCCCGGACCCTCTACTTCGCGGATCATCCCCCGCGGGGCTGGCGCCGGCTAATTCCGCGAAGCCTCCAGCTTCCGCCCAGGCCGATCGACGATTATGCTGCTATACTGATCGGCCGACGGTACCTTGGGAGCGGGAGTCCGAATGGGGGTACGTCGTATCTGTAGGGTCCGGACCGATCGGCCGATAGCTGAATTGTCCGGATAGAGATCTTGGAGGAGACATGCGTCGCGTCGTCTCGACGGCCCTGATCGCGGTGCTCGTGGGAGCGCTCTGGTCGGCCGTTGCCGCGGCCGCTCCCGGGTACGACCTGGCGTCGGCGTTCGCGATGCGCACGTTCGGTCGTCTTCCCTCCGAGGCAGCCGGCTTTTCCTCGACCGGCGATCGCTCGTTGCGCGGGATGGCTTTTCGCGCAACCGTCCCGGTGACGCTGCCGCCCCTCGCACGGATCGCGCTGCCGCCGCTTCCGCAACTCTCGCTCGCGTACGATCGGTCGTTCGATCTGCACGACTACGACGGGAGCTTCGCGCCCGCATCGCCCGGTCCGATCGCGTCGTCGGTCGCCGCACCGCCCTCGCGCTTCTCGCTGACGGCGCCCACGCTTCGCTTCGCGACCTATCGCTCGTATCTCGCCGGCCGGCAGACCGACGCGGCTCCCGCGTTCTCGTCGTCGTTGCGCGACAGTAGCACGGCCTACAGCACCTCGACCCGGGTCGGACCGCTCACGTTGAGCGGTTCGAGCATCAGCGCCGACGTCGCCGAACTCTCGGCCCGCGACGACCGCCTGCAGACGAGCTCGTCGCTTAAGACCAAGGGCGGTCACGTGAACTTCAACGTCGGCAGCGACTACGAGCGCTTGAGCACCGAAGCGGTGCCGACGTTCCGCTACCGTCCGTCGGCCACGAACGGGCTTTCGAAGTCGTCGCTCGGCGACGTGCCGGGCCTGAGCGCGGCGGAGCTCGCGGGCGGCTACAACGACGTGACATCGCGCGGCATCGACGCAGGTCTGGCCGTTCCGCTGACGCGCGATCTGACGCTCGGCATGCAGTACGGAACGCAGCGCTACACCGGCGCCGTGAACGCTCAGAACTTCACGCCCAACTTCGACACGAGCAAGTACTCCTACATCGGCAACCTGACGTTCGCGCTTCCGCGGTCGTCGTCGGCGATCGTGGTCAGCGCGCGTCAGTACCGCTTCCAGGACAATCTGATCCCGGCGAACAGCACCTCGCAGACGCGCGCCGACGTGAACTTCACGGTGAAGTTCTGACCCTCGCGCGAGGTCACGCACCGCTCGCCTTCGTCCTCCTCATCGTCGTCGCCGTACTGGTCGCGGCGCTCGCGTGCGTGCAGCTCGGCTCCGACGCGATCTTCGGGCGCGTGCCCCGCTCGATCGGAACGACCATCTACGGAGCGCTCGAGCGGATCGCGCCGGCGCCGTACGTCGAAGAGATGCTCGCGCGTAGCGCGCTTACGACCGACGATGTCGCGGGCGCCGAACGTCACGCCATCCGGCTCCCGGCATCGGCTTCGCGCAACGAACTGCTCGCCCGGATCGCCGAACGGCGCGGCGAGACGCAACTCGCGCTCGAGTACTACCTGGTCGCGCCGGACGTCGCGGCCGTCGGACGCTACGTCACCGGCCTGGCCTCGAGCGATCCGGTGGCCGCCTACGCGCTCGAGAAAAATCTGCTGGACCGCTTGCAGGCGCTCACGACGCACCCGGATGCGGTCACGGACGCCTACTGGACACTCGGGCGGCTGGCGACTCGGCACGGATACCTGAGCCCGGATGCGCGGAGCGAGGCCTGGAAGCTGAGCCTGGTCGACTACCGTCAGGCGATCGCGCTCGCGCCGCTCTCGGAGAAGTACTGGCTCGCGCTCGGCAACCAAGACGTGCTTATGGAGGATTGGCCGGGCGCCCGCGCGGCCTTCGCAAGCGCGCTCGACGTCAACCCGAAGAGCGTGGATGCCGCCGCCGGCCTGGCGCTTGCGGCCCGACACGGTGCGACGTGAAGATCGCGCTCGACGCCCAGCTCACGGTCGGAACCGCGACCGGGATCGGCGAGTACGTGCGTGGATTGGCGGCCGCCCTGCGCGCCTCGGGAATCGACGTGGTCGAACTCTTCGAGCGGCGCGTCGACCCGTGGCGTTTCGACCGGCGGGTCTATTGGGACCAAGTGCTCTTGCCGCGACGCGCGCGCGCGTCCGGCGCGGATCTCTTGCACTGCGCGGCCGGGACGATGCCGCTCTCGCTCTCGCTGCCGACGGTCGCGACCGTGCACGACGTCGCGTGGTTGCGCGTCCAGGCGCATACGCGCCCGTACGCCCGCTATTATTTCGGAGCGTTCTCGGTCGAGCGCTACCGGAGCGCGCGTCGGATCGTGGTCGACTCGGAGTTCTCGCGCGGCGAGCTGCTCGACGCGGCGCCGCGGCTGGATGCGGAGCGGATCGCGGTCGTCTATCCGGGCGTCGCTAGCGACTACATGCAGCTCGATCGGCTCGCCGGCGACGGACGCACGATCCTCGCGATCGGGACGATCGAACGGCGCAAGAACCTCGAGTTTCTGGCGCGCGTGTTACAGCGTCTGCCCGACGCGCGCGTGGTCGCGGTCGGTCCCAAGACGGGGTACGCCGATGAGGTCTCCGGGCTCGCGCGCGAACTCGGCGTCGCGGATCGCTTGGATCTGCGCGGCTACGTCGATCGCGTCGAGGTGCTCGACCTCTACGCACGGGCCGCGGTGGTCGCGGTCCCGTCGCGCTACGAAGGCTTCGGCTACGCCGCGGCCCAAGCGCTCTGCGCCGGCACGCCGGTCGTCGTCTCGGATTGCAGTTCGCTTCCCGAAGTGGTGCGTGACGACGCGCCGGTCGTTCCGCTCGACATCGACGCATGGGCCGAGGCCCTCGGGGGCGCGTTGCGCGGCGACCTCGACGCCCGCGCGGCCGAGGCGCGCACGCGCTCGATCGGACGCTTCGCGTGGAGCGCCAATGCCGAGGCCATGCGCGCGGTCTATACCGACGCGCTGAAATAGGAAGAGGCTAGTAGACCGGCGATCCGGGCGCGCCCGGGGCGACGCTGCCGTCGTCCGGAGCGAAGATCAACTTGACCGGATAGAACGAGCCGCCTTCCGGCATCGTCACGATCGTGACGCGCACGAATCCCTTGGCCGGAACCACGTACTGACGGATCTTGTACCGCGAGTAGGCGGTCACCTGATGCGACTGGATCAACACGCCGTCGATCAGATACGTACCGGTCGCGCGGCCGCCGCGCGGATTCTCGTAGATCGCGATGGCTTGCGGCGTCGAGTACGGGTTCATGACGTTGACGACGAACGATTGGAGGACGCCGTAGTCTCCGGAGAGGGCTTCGCCCTTCAGTTGGTTGGGGAGCGGGATCTGGCCGATCGAGAGTTCGAGATACGGATCCGTGACGCTCCAGGCGCGCGCGTCGTGGAACTCCGGGATGTCGTAGATGCCGCGCGCGTGCTTGTGCGT
>JBEPVY010000132.1:0-6123 GCA_041690835.1 Vulcanimicrobiota bacterium
TGGATCATCGCGCGCGCCAGCGTCAAGCGGCGCTTCTGCCCGCCCGAGAGCTTGGTGTACTCGACGTTGGACTTGGACGTAAGCGAGAACTGCGCGAGCAATGCATCGGCCCGATCCTCGACGTCACGCTTGCGCAGACCGTAGTAGCCTGCCTGGAAGATCAGCACGTCGCGGATCGAGAGGTAGCGGTCGAAGTTGTACTCTTGCGGCGCGATGCCGACCAGCTTGCGCGCCTCGCGCCAGTCGGCGTCGATATCCCGACCGAAGATCGAGATCGTGCCGGCGCTCTTGCGCACCAGGCTCACGATCGCGCTGATGGTGGTCGTCTTGCCGGCGCCGTTCGGTCCGAGAAAGCCGAAGAAGTCGCCCGCTTCCACACGAAACGACACGTCGTCGACGGCGATGAAGTCTCCGTACCGCTTGACGAGGTTCTTCACCTCGACGGCGGGCGCGATTATGGAATCGATGATTTCAGTCGTTTATAGCGGTGGCGGCGGAGCGTCGCGATGAGCTCCATGCTTCCCGGAATCCCGGAATCCGCCAGTTGGGTTGCAACTTTCTTCACGTCGAAGGCGACGCGCCGGTGTTTGACCTCCCAGCCGCCGCTGCGCTGGGTCGCGATCGCGTAGCTCGCACGCGGGTCGCCGTCCTTGGGCAACCCGGCCGAGGCGACGTTCACGAGCATCTTCCCGCGCCAGACGCGCACGTAGGGCAGATGCAGATGACCGAACGCGATCGCGTTGGCCGTCTCCGCGCCGATCAGGCGTTCGAGGGTCGCATCGTCCGCATCCGGCCACACGTGCTCGTCGTCGTTGGTGGGATTCGCATGCACGATCAGCAGCTGGTTCGCGTCTTCGCCGAAGCGAAGCGAGAACGGGAGCTCGCCGAGCCAGGCGATCAGCTTCTCGCCGAGCTGGTCGCGTGTCCATTGCAACTGCGCCCGTTCGGCCGCCGGCAAGGCGGCTTCATCGCGTTCGCCGATATAGCGGTCGGTGTTTCCGCGGATGCAATGCGCGTCGATGTCGATCAGGCGCTGCAAGACCTTCTTCGGCTTGGGGCCGTCGACGCACAGGTCGCCTGCCGCCACGATGAAATCGGCACCGCCCTGCTGTTCCAGATCGTTGAGGCACGCGTCGAGCGAGACGAGATTGCCGTGGATATCGGAGAAGATCGCTACCCGCATCGAACCGGAATCCTCAGTCGCGTTTGAGGGCGATCGCGAGCATGCCCGAGGCGATGCCGATCTTGGTGAACTCGTAAAGGTCGATCGCTTCGACGGTCACCCCGGCCTTGCGCAGTGCGCGCAACGACGTGCGGTAGCGGACGTCGCCGAGGACGTGATGCTCGCCGAGGCAGAGCACCCCGGCCGCGAGATCTTCGCCGCGCTCGAGCACGATCGTCTTGAAGCCGGCGAACGCCGCCGGATCGACTTTGCCTTCGGCCAGAACGACCGTATCGCTCGCGACCGCGCCTGCGACCGCGCGCAACGAGCCGACGCCGGCCGCCAGCGGAACTTCGACCACGGCGAAGCCGTGGGCGCTTGCGATCGACGAAAAGCCGCTTCGGCCGAGGGCGTTGCCGCGCGAGCCGACGCCGACGAAGGCCGTCCGACCGACCATCAACACGTCCCCGCCGTCGAAGAGTCCGGGTGCGGCGATGTGTCCGGCGATCGGAACGTCGATCCGCGCGAACTCGGCTTCGATGCGAGCCGCTTCGCCGCGACGCGACATCACGCTCGGACGCATGATGGCGGCGCCGTCTTCGAAGACGACGGCCGCATCGGCGACCGCGACTTCGTAGGGGTCTTCACCGGCCGACTCCGCGATCGAGACGTCGACCCCGAAATAGGCCAAGGTCTTGGCCAGGACGTCGTGCTGCTCGAGAGCGCGCGCGTAGATCGCGTTCGGCTCCCCGATGGCGGGCTTGGCGTTCTCGATCGAGGCGGGCGGCCGCACCAGGGCGGCGGCGCGAAGGGTCCCGGTGGGTCGCGCTACCAGGCGCGGTCCAAAATGCACGCTCGTTTTGCTCATGGTCTGTGTCCGATGCGTTCGACGCCGGGCCGGGCCAGCACTCCGGGAACGGCCGCCGTTCCGACGGCGAGGGCGGAGAACGGCGTCGGGTCGGATTTCGGCGTGAAGAAGTCGGCCATATCGGTCGCGAGCAGATCCGCGAGGCCGATGGGGGGCAGGCCGAGCAGCTCTTCTTCGGTCTTCAGAACGCTCGCGGTCGAGAGGTGGACGTCGCTCGCATAGCCGCGCCTCGCAAAGGGCGAAACGACGATCGCGAAACTGGGATGCCAGCCGGTCGCATCGGGAGCCGGGCGCGGGCTATCCGGCACGATGAAGATCGCGGTGGACGACCACTGCGGGCTGTGCGTGAGATAGTCGACGATCGTACCGAGCGCGCGGTCGCCCTGCGGCGCATCGAGACCCGGGAGCCGCACGTAGGTGAAGTCGGGCATCGCATCGTTCTGCACCAGCGGCGCGATGTCGCGCACGAACTCGCGTGCGCGACGCTCGTCGCGAATCGCGGCGTTCGGCCCGGGATAATCGAGATCGATGTGCGACGCGAGCGCGGCCAGCGCCGGGACTTCGAGACCGTAGAGGCCGCCGAGTCCGCTCGTAGGCGCCGCGACGTCGCCGGGGCCTGCGTAGTTCGGGTCGGCGTCGCGCGGTTCCCGGAAACGATCGGTACGGCCCAGCAGATCGATCAGGCCGCCGTAGTCGCGGTACGAGCGACCGGCTCGTTGCACCCCGTTGAAGGCGAATCCGGCGCGCGGATAGAGATTCGGGGTCAGCCCGGACGGCTCCGACCAGGCGTCCGCGTAAAAGTTCGCGGCGGAAGCATAGGTGCGTGCGAGCGCATGGATATTGGGGGAATCCCCCGCGTTTCCGGACGGAGAGAACGCCGGATAGCCGACGTAGACGACGACCACGTGCGAGATCGTCGCACTGCGCACCGGTTCGTCCAACCGCATCGCCGGCACGAGCGTCTGATTCTTGCCATAGGCGACCGCGCGATTGTAGCGCAACGCCGAGAGCGTCACCGATTGGAGCGGAACGCGGCGGAGATCGACCCGCTGCAAGGTCGCGTTCGCGACTTCACCCTGCGCGTTGGCGACGAAGAGATAGCGGCCATCCGGCGAGAGCGCGAGCGCGCTTGGATCTCCGCCGGTCGGGAGCAGTCCGAGGCGACGCAGAGCGACCGGTTTCGAACTGTCGAGCACTGCGACCGCGTCGATGCCGTCGAGCGCGACGTAGAGACGCTTGCCGTCCGCACTACGCAGGATCGCGCTCGGATGGGTCCCGTAGGGGGCGCTGCCGATCGACGAGCTTTGGAAGAGACGGAGCGAGAGACCGCCGACGACGCGGGGCACGCCCGAGAGCGCGACCACCGCGATCCGATCGACGTTGCTCATGCAGACGAACGCGTAGCGTCCATCCTTGGAGACGGCGATCTTGGTGGGCAGCGCGCCGCCGATGTTCGTCAACTCGTCGGGCGCCTGATCCATCTTGGCGGTCTGCGCCGTGGTCGCATCGACCGTGCCGTCATCCTTCAGGCCGAGAGCCGTCAGCGACGACGAGCGCACCGAATCGTACGGTGCGACGCCGAACTCCGGAATCCGGACGGGTGTGGAGAGCGCGGTTATCTCCATCACACCGGCGTTGGTGACATAGAGGCGCTTGCCGGCGACCGCGATGCCGGCCGGCGAGAATCCGACCGCCGTCGAGTCGCCGAGTTGGCGTCCCGACGCGATCTCGATCGCGTGCAACCCTCCGGCGAAGCCACCCACGACGTACGCGATGCGGCCGTCAGCCGAGATCGTCATCGTCGACGGCGCGTTCGGATCGCCGCCGGCATCGACCGAGCCGCCACGCTTGGTCAGCGTGCCGTCGCTCCCGAGATCGTAGAACCGGAGTTCGCCGCCGCCGAAGCGCGAGAGCGCGACCACGATCGCACGTGTCGGGTCGGCCGGATCCCGAACCATGGCGACGTCCAGAATCGGCGAGGGCGCATCCGGAAGCGTGGTGACGACGCGCAACGTCGGCGCGTCGAGCACTTGGAGCGACGCGCCACCGACGATGACGAACTTTCCGTCGGGCGAGAGCGCGACGCTCTGCGCGCCCGGATCGACCGCGACGTTCGTCCCGAGCGGCGAAACGGTCCGACCGTCGCGCGCGATCAGATCGTACGGCCGGCTGGCATTCGGTGCGCCCGCCGGGCGATTTCCGGCCGGAGCCGAGAACACCATCGGGCGCGGGGCCGCACCAAGCAGAACGGCGGCCAACGCCACCGCAAAAATTCGTCGCAGAGTCACCCGGTTTGCTACGGTCGCAGGCGGCGCTAGGCCTGCTCCAGGCGATGCAGGGCTCTCCCCAGCCGAGCGAGCCCCTCCCGGGCCACCTCGGGACTCAGGTTGCCGAACGAGAGGCGCAGGCCGGGCGGCCCGACCCGGGTCGGATAGAACGGCTCGGCCGGCATCACCAGCACCCCTTCGCGCGCGCAGGCGTCGAAAGCGGCCTGGGTGGAGATGCGCGACGGGAGCGCGAGCCAGACGTTGACGCCCGCCGCCGGAGCGCGCACGTCGCTCCACGGGACCGCCGTCGCGATCGCCTCGATGAAGTTGTCGCGCCGTTCGCGATAGAGGCTGCGAGCCGAGCGCAGATGCCGCGCGTAGGCGGGTGAGTTCATGAAGCGCCAGAGCGCGCGCTGGGTCAAGGTCGAGGTGAACACGTCGGCCCGTACCTTGGCGATCTCGAGCGCCTCCGCAAGCGCGCCCTTGCAGTAGAGATAGCCGACCCGCAGTGCCGGAAAGATCGATTTGGAGAGCGACTCCATCAGGATCACGCGTCCGTCGGTATCGAACGACGCGAGCGGGCGTGGCGCGGCCGCATCGTACGTCAATTGCCAGCCGGTCTGATCTTCGAGGATCACGACGTCGTAACGGCGCGCGAGCGCCACGATCTGTTTCGCGCGGCGCTGCGGCAGCACCGCACCGGTCGGGTTCTGCGCGATCGGATTGAGGTAGAGCAGGCGCGGTCGATATTCCGAGAAGACGCGCTCGACGTCGTCCGGGCGGATCCCGTCTCCGTCGCTGCGGACTTCGACGTAGGTGACGCCGCGCGCATCGAAGACGCCGAGCGTGCCCGAGTAGGTCGGCGACTCGGAGGCGACCACCGAACGCTCCTCCAGCAACACGGTCGCGACCACGTCGGCGGCCTGCTGTGCGCCCGAGCAGACGATGATATCGCGCGCATCCGCGTTGCAGCCGCGTCCGCGCAAGAGCGCTGCGAACGTCTCGCAGAGTTCGGGATCGCCGGTCGAGGAGCGGTACTGCATCGCCTCGGGTGGATCGTCGACCAGCGTACGATGGAACGCTCGCGCGAAATCATGGAGTGGAAAGGTCTCCGGCGCGGGGTGCCCGGTCGCGAGCGAGATCGCGCCGGGCGCGGTCGCACGCGTCAACTGCTCCATCACGCCTTCCAAGCGCGGAGAACGGGCGAACCGCCCGACGTCCGGTTCCCAGCGGCGCGCGAACGGCTTGTCGCGGTCGACCGGCTCGGCCACGAACGTGCCTTTGCCGACGCGCGCGATCACCCGCCCGCGCGCGGCCAGCAGTTCGTAGGCCTGCGAGACGGTGACCAACGCGCAGCCGAGTGCGGCGGCCAGATCGCGCATCGCGGGCAGACGGTCGCCCGCGACGAGTCTCCCCGTTTCGATGACTTCGACCAGCTGATCCGCGAGCTGTACGTAGAGCGGTCGCGGATCCGCCGACTCGAGTGCGAGACCGAGGGCGGTCGCGACTTTACTTGGTGTCGAGCCGGTAGCCAATGCCGCGCACGCTTGCGATCTCGATCGGCGCGTCCGATTCCGAAAGTTTCTTGCGCAGCGCCGCGACGTGTACGTCGACCACCCGGGTCGGCACGCCCGAGGTATCGTTCCAGACCTGATCGAGGATCTGTGCGCGCGTCAGCAGCCGGCCTTCGGCCTCCGCCAAGAACCAGAGTAGGCGGAACTCGAGTGCCGTCAGCGAGACGTTGGTGCCGTCGTTGACGAGCGTGTGGAAGTCGCGATTGAGTTCGGCCGTGCCGACCCGCATGATCGCTTCGGTCTCTTTCTTGG
>JBEPVY010000133.1:0-6081 GCA_041690835.1 Vulcanimicrobiota bacterium
CGCGAACGGCGCGGCATCGCGATCTGCGGAACGCACGGAAAGACGACCACGACCGCCATGATCCATGCCGTCTTGCGCGACGGCGGCGTCGATGCGAGCCTGGTGCTGGGCGGCATCGACGGAGCGATCGGGACCAACGCGCACGACGGGACGTCCCCTTGGTTCGTCACCGAAGCGGACGAGTCGGACGGATCGTTCGCGCTGCTCGATCCCGCGATCGCCGTGCTGACCAACATCGAGAACGATCATCTCGCGAGCGATGACGATCTGCCAAACCTCGTCAAAGCGTTCGCGGAGTTCCTGAAGAAGCTGCCGGACGACGGACTCGCGATCGTCGGCGTCGACAACGCGCTCTCGGCATCGCTCGCTTCGGTCAAGCGCCCCGCGCGGACCGTGACCGTCGGACTCGTGCCGGCCGCCGAAGTGCACGCGCGCGATCTCAGCTTTGCCGAACTCGGCGCGACCTTCGACGCGGTTGCCGACGGGGTCGTGCTCGGCACGGTCGAGCTCCCGGTCCCGGGCACGATCAACGTGATGAACGCGCTTGCGGCGATCGCGGTCGCGCGCGAGTTGGGGGTGCCGTTCGCGAAGATCGCATCCGGGCTAGCGGCCTTCCGCGGCGTGCGCCGGCGCTTCGATATCCTGGCGCGCGATCCGCGCATGACCGTGGTCGACGATTACGCGCATCACCCGACCGCCGTGCGCGCGACCATCGCCGCCGCGCGCGGCTATCATCGTGGCCCGATCGTCGCGGCGTTCCAACCGCACCGGTACTCGCGCACGCAGCATCTAGCGCGCGACTTCGCCGACGCGCTGCGCGACGCCGACAGCGTCTATCTGGCACCGGTCTACGCCGCCTCCGAAGCGCCGATCCGTGGGATCAGCGAGCGTTCGATCGGCGAACCGCTCGAAGGTTTCGGCACGCGCGTCAGCTACGTCGCAGCGGTCGAGGATCTGGAGGCGCGCATCTACGCCGAAGCTCCGGCCGGATCGCTCGTGCTGATGCTCGGCGCCGGGAACATCACCGAGGTCGCCGCGCGTCTGGCAGCGCGCGTGCGGGCCTCCGCGAAGATGCCGGCGTGAGCGCGACCACCGCGAGCGCGACGGCGTCGATCCTGCGCGCGAGCGATCGCGACGATCTGCGCGCGATCTGCGGCGTGCGCGCGAGCTTCGACGAACGCCTCGCGCCGTATACGTCGTGGAAGGTCGGCGGCCCGGCCGACGCGATCTTGCTGGTCGAGAGCGAAGCGGAGCTGGCCGAGGTCATGCGCTTCTGTCTGCGTCGCAAGCTACCGTGGTTCGCGCTTGGGAGCGGGAGCAATCTGCTGGTCGGCGACGGGGGGATGCGCGGCTTGGTGCTGCGCCTGGCCGGAGCGTTCGCTCAGATCGAGGTCGAGACGCAGGGCGACGTGGTCTTGGTGCGCGCCGGTGCGTCGGCCGACATGGCGTTGATGACCGCCAAGGCCGCCTCGCAAGGTGCGATCGGCATCGGATCGCTCGCCGGCATCCCGGGTCGCGTCGGTGGGTCGCTTCGCATGAATGCCGGTACCGACCGCGAGATCGGCGATTTCGTGCGCGAGGTCTGGGTGCAGTCGCCCTCCAAGCCCGAGCCGCACGGGGTCTCGGTGCAGTACTACTATCGCCACACCACGCTCGCGCGCGACGCGGTCGTCTCGCGCGTGATGCTCGCGTTCGAACGCGGCGACCCGAAGACGGTGCGCGAGGCCATGCAGGAGCGTCTCAAGCGCCGCAAGGCGACCCAGCCGATCGCGCTCCCGAATGCAGGTTCGTGTTTCCGTAATCCCGAGGGCGACAAGGCCGCCCGGTTGATCGAGGCGGCCGGCGCCAAGGGATGGCGCGAGGGCGGGGCGGAAGTCTCGGCGTTGCACGCCAACTTCATCAATAACGTCGACGGCGCAACCGCGCGCGACGTCTCCGCCTTGTTGGCCCGGGTACGTCGGGCCGTACATGAACAGTTCGGCGTCGAGCTGCAGCTCGAAGTCCATCTCGTCGGCGTCTTTATCGCAGAAGAAGAAGAGAGAGCCTCATGAAATCCACGCGCGCTGCCAAGGTCGCGGTCGTTATGGGCGGTTCGAGCTCCGAACGCGAGATCTCGATCCAGACCGGATCCGGCGTGATGCGCGCGCTCCAGGCGCTCGGCTACGACGCGCAGTCGCTCGACTTCGACGCGAACTTCGTCGACGCGGTCCGCACCCTCGCACCCGACGTCGTCTTCAACGCGCTCCACGGACCGGGCGGCGAAGACGGACAGATCCAGGCGCTGCTCGAGTATCTCGGCATCGCGTACACCGGAAGCGGCGTCGAAGCCGCGGCGCTCGCGATGGACAAGCACCTCACCAAGAAGCTGATCGGGGCCGAGGGCCTGCCGACGGCCGCGTGGGATCTCTTCGACCTTTCGGGCGGAACGTTGCCGCTGCTCCCCGGTTCGCTCGATCTTCCGCTCGTGATCAAGCCGCGCTACGAGGGCTCGTCCTCGGGCGTCTCGATCGTGAAGACCCACGAGCAGTGGACGAATGCGATGCTGACCTCTGCCAAGCTGTTCCCTGCGGTGATGGCGGAAGAATACATCGAGGGCCGTGAGTTCACGTGCGGCGTTCTCGGAGAAGAAGCGTTGCCGGTCGTCGAGATCGTAGCGAACAAGGACGACTTCTATACCTACGATGCGAAATATGCGCCGGGCGGCAGCACGCACATCGTGCCCGCCGAGATCGACCCCGATCTCTCGGCGCGTCTCCAGATGCTCGCCCTCTCGGTCCATCGGTTGATCGGTCTGCGCGACTACTCGCGCACCGACTTCATCGTGAGCAAAGAAGGCCGGCCTCAAATTCTCGAAGTGAATACGCTCCCCGGCCTGACGCCGACGAGCCTGCTCCCCGACGCCTGCCGCGCGGTCGGGATCTCCTACGAAGCGTTGATCGATCGATTGGTCGGCTACGCACTCGCGCGGACCGAATCCCGTGCGGCGCTCTCTTAGCGCTTCCGCCCTCGTCCTCGGCCTGCTCGTCCTTCTCGGCGCCGTGCACGCGCCGGGCGTGACGCATCACGAACTGGTGGCGAGCGGCGTCACGCGGACGTACGAAGTCGAAGTCCCGGCAAACGTGGTCGTCAAGCCCGCGTTGCTGGTCATGCTCCACGGTCACGGCGGGACCGGCGATCAGATGCGTCGCTACAAAGATATCGGTCAGGTCACGGGCGACGATGCGGTAATCGTCTTTCCCGACGGGATCGATCGCGGCTGGAGCGACGGACGGGTCGCGCGCGACTCGCAGGACGACATCGGCTTCGTGCGCGCGCTCATCGCAAGCGTTCAGGCGGAGTATGGCACCGACCCGCGCCGCGTCTACGTCGCCGGCATGTCCAACGGCGCGATGATGTCTCTACGGATCGCCTGTCAGATGCCCGAGGTCGCGGCGGTCGCCGCCGTCTCCGGCGGTCTGCCGGTGCAGTGGAAAGACGCCTGCAAGCCCGCGCATCCGATCTCGGTGCTCGGCATCGACGGAACCGCCGACCCGATCGTTCCGTACGACGGCGGCGGGGTGTTCTACGGTCACAACGGCGACGTCCTGGGCGCTGTCGATACGATCGCCACGTTCCGCGCGATCGACCGCTGCGGCGACGTCGGCGGACCGTCGAGCACGCCGGTCGCAAGCGACGGTACGAGCGCGGCGTTCCAGGTCTGGCGCGGGTGCGCGGATGGAACGTCGGTCGCACTCGTCACCGTCGAGGGCGGCGGTCACGGTTGGCCCGGCGGCCGACAGTACTTCCCGAAACGCCTGGTCGGAACCGTCAGCCAGTCCTTCGACGCCAACACCTACGTCTGGAACTTCCTGAAAGAGCATTCGCTGTAAGAGGTCGCATGATCGCAAGTCCGCCGCCGATCGTGGCTCCCGCGCCGACACCCTTCGCTCTAAGCGAAACCCGCATCTGGATCCGCGGAGATTCGGCAAACGCGTTGTTGTACGCAGTCGATCGGCTACCGGCGAGCGTCGATCTCGATGCTACGATCGTCACGATTCAAGAGCGCGCCGACGGGCCGCCGACGATCTACTTCTGGGCCTTTCCCTCGAAGCTTCCGTGGCAGCTCGTGTTTTCCGTAACGGTTCCGCCCGACGTAGCTCGACCTGCGCCCGTGCCGACGGGTGCTCTGGCCCCGAGCGGCGCCGTGCAAATCGCTCCGACCCTCCGCGGCGTCGACCTTCATGCGATGACGGCCGCCTT
Source organism: Vulcanimicrobiota bacterium (assembly GCA_041690835.1). Taxonomy (GTDB): domain Bacteria; phylum Vulcanimicrobiota; class Vulcanimicrobiia; order Vulcanimicrobiales; family Vulcanimicrobiaceae; genus JALYSX01. The sequence continues at coordinate 4,240 of JBEPVY010000133.1, forward strand.
GCGGACCTGGCCGAAGGGCAGGGCTCTCGCGCCGTATTCCGTGCTACTTCAGGAACTTGTCAGCAACGGCAAGATCGAGTACGGCGTAGCGTTGACGAAGTTGTATTGGGTCTGCTGCGTTATCAGTTGCGACTATCAGACCAGGGTCGATCCGCTGACGATGATTCCACGTCATTGGACCTGCATCGCCTAGCCCGCGACTGCGGCCGCTACGTCTTCGCGTAGCAGGCCTTGTCGTCGACTTCGAGCATGTCGAGCAGGGTCGCGTCGTGCGGAAGCGTTGAGGCGACCGGATACTTCGCGACGAACTCGGGATCGTCGATGCGGTCGCCGACCGTGCGGGCGGCCAGCTTCTCGTTGATCTCCGGATACCTGGCGGCGTCGGAGTTGGCGCGCACCCAGGTCACGACGTCGGCGTCGGTCTGGGCGGCTTTGACGGCCGTTTCGAAGCCGGCCTGATCGATGCCGAGGCCCTTCCAGAGGATGCGGCTGAAGCCGTCGATCTGATAGGCGCCGAGGTCGCCGCCGGGGAGGGTCGCGCGGACCTTGTCGATGGTCCGGGCCAGCATCAGCAGGCCGCCGAGTTCGAGATTCGGGCTGCGCGGAGGCGCGTTGCGAAGGTCAAGAGATTCCATACGAGTAGGGTTCCCTAAGGGTCCGAGGGCTCCCGGCACGAAGGAAGCCCGTTCTATCGCCAATTCTGGAGGGCTCCACCCTGTCTACCACCGGTCTGGTCGTCGATCGCGGCCTTGAAGGCGTCGTCGTCGGAAGCACTCAGCTCAGCAACGTCGAGGGCAAGATCGGCCGCTTGACGTACCGCGGCTACGATATCGACGATCTCGCCCCGAACGCGACCTTCGAAGAAGTCGCGCATCTGCTGCTCTTCGGTCACTTGCCGACCCAGGCCGAGCACGACGCGTTCGCGCTCGAACTGGGCGCCCGCCGGATGCTCCCGGAGCCGCTCATCAGCGCCATCCGTCGGGTGCCGAAGACGGCCTGGCCGATGGACGTGCTGCGTACGGTGGTGAGCGGCCTCGCGCTCTTCTCGCCGGTCAACTCGCGTGGCGAACACGTCTCCGACGTGCACGCCGCGATCGAACTGATCGCGAAGATGCCGACCATCCTGGCGTTCTGGGATCGTCTGCGTCGCGACCTCGAACCGATCGAGCCGCGCACGGACCTCTCGCAGGCGGCCAACTTCCTCTACATGCGCACCGGCGCGGAGCCGAGCGAGATCGAAGCCCAGGCGCTCGATACCTATCTGGTACTGCTCGCCGATCACTCGTTCAACGCGTCGACCTTCTCGGCGCGCGTGACCGCATCGACGCATGCGGACATCTACGCCGCGACCGTGAGCGCGCTTGCGACGCTCGAAGGCGATCTGCACGGCGGCGCGGCGAGCGCGGCCTACAACACGCTGGTCGAAGTCGGTCAACCGGAGCGGGCCGAGACATACGTGCGTCAGGTGCTCGCGCGCGGCGAGAAGATCATGGGCATGGGCCACCGCGAATATAAGGTGCGCGATCCGCGCGCCCGGCATCTCGAGAAGATGGCCGAGAAGCTCAGCGACTACAAGGGCGATCGCCACTGGTATGCGATCGCGCGCTCGCTCGAGGACGCCAGCAATAAGGTGCTGCAAGAAGCCAAGCCCGACAAGAAGATCTACGCGAACGTCGACTTCTACACGGCGCCGGTGCTCGCGGATCTGGGTCTGCCGGGCGACGAGTTCACCTGTATGTTCGCGTGCGGACGGATGGCCGGCTGGGCCGGGCACATCCTCGAGCAGCTCGCCGACAACCGCTTGATCCGCCCGCAGGCCACCTACAGCGGCCCGCCGCCGGG
>JBEPVY010000134.1:0-6037 GCA_041690835.1 Vulcanimicrobiota bacterium
GTGTCGCCTTCGTTCGCGCCCGACTGGAAGTTGAACGCCGGGTTGCTCGGGTTCGTGAGGGCGGCCGTGTTCTGGCTGATCTTCACGTACGCGGTCGTGCCGACATCTGCCGAGGTGATGTTACCGATCGTCAACTGGACGTTGTCGAAGTCGTTGGTCTGGATGCCGGCGCCGTAGAGCGTCGACGAGACCGAAACCACACCGCTGTTCGAGGAGACGAACGTCTCTTGAACGGCGATCGAGGCGCCGGTGTTGATGACCTGGAGTTCGATCGTGCCGTCGACCGTGTCCGTGCCGCCGGTCGCGTCGCCTTGGAAGCCGTTGACCGTGGTGTTGAACTGCGCGCCGGTCGCGACCGTCGCGACCAGGAAGCCGCTGTTGCCGGCGATGGTCGTGTTGCTGCTCGAGAGAGCCGCATTGGCGGTCACGTTGACGAACGCGTCTTTCTCCGCGACGAAGCCGGCGTGGCTGCCGTCGAGGAGGGGCTGACCGTTGAACGAGGTGTTCTGCGAGATGCGGTTGACTTCCAGCAGCAACTGGGAGACTTCCGCCTGCAGGTTGTTGCGATCCGAGTTCGAGTTGATATCGCTCGACGCTTCCACAGCCAGGCTGCGGATGCGCTGAAGGATGTCGGTCGTCGTCTGGAGCGCGCCTTCCGCGACCTGAGCCGCGTTGTTGGCGGTTTGCACGTTCTGAACTGCGGTGTTGAAACCGTCGACCTGCGTCTGCAGGTTGGTCGCAATCGCGAGGCCCGACGGATCATCCGCTGCGGTGTTGATGCGCAGGCCGGACGAGAGGCGGGTCGTGGCAGTTTTAAGTGCGTCCTGGTTCTTATCCAGGTTGTACTGAACGTTGTTGGCCAACAGGTTGTTGGCGATCGAGAGACCTGAAGACATTGTGTGCTTTCCTCCATGAACGCGCCTGTGCGCGAAGACTAGTCTGGGGAGACGTCCTGTCCCCTTACAGCTTTCTTATCGGCCCTTGCAGGTGATAACTTTAGGGGAGTTCAGTTGCCTTTTTCGGGTTTTTTCCGGGGCTGTAAGGTCGCCTTTCCGGCCCCCACGGTGTCGGTGGGTACCGGTCCGGCGGCGGCGCTCTGGTTGGCCCGCTGGATCTCTTCGTAGATCTCCGAGCGGTGGACCGAGATGTCCCGCGGCGCCTCGATGCCGAGCTTGACCTGATCCCGATCGACGGCTACCACCACGATCCGGACGTTGTCTCCGACCATGATCGACTGGTTGATCTTACGGCTCAGAACGAGCATGGCGTGCCCTCCTTGGCTTAGGTTAGCATCCTCCTTTGACGGGGGCTGCTTGGTTTACTGCGGGGATGCGGCCTGGGCGGCTTCTCCGACAGCTTTCCGCGGTACCGATTCTTTGATCGAGTACCCGGAGTTCTCCAGCATGACCTGACGTGCGACGCGGCTCCGCAGATTGACCACGATCGGCGCCATCAGGTTCATGGTCATCTCTTCGGCGTTGGCGGTGGCGACCATGACGCACAGCAGCGTGAACTCCGAGGGGTCGGCGATCTCGAGCGCGGCGACCGCATAAGCCGGCAGCTTCGGATCGTACTTCTCGAAAACCATGTAGGGATCGCAGGTCGGGATCGCGACCTTGAGATCGTCCAAGCTCTGGAGCCAGACGAAGTTCGGTTGGGTCGGCAAGCTCAAGGCCAGCCAATGCCGCAGGCTCGGGAAGCCCGGCAGCCCCCACGGGAAACTGAAGACCTCTTCTTCTGCGTACGTAAAGCTCCCGAATCGGGGCAACTCCACCGTCGTCGTAACCGGCGTCGCTTCCATCGCTGCGCTCATCCCTTCGTTATCCTTTTCGACTTAGCCGAGGTAGTCGAAGAGGCTCTTCGACTCCAACTTGGTGGTTGTTCCGTAAGCCGCCTGCAGCGCCGTCTGGGTCTGCGAGAATGCCGTTATCACCTTAGCGATATCGGCATCTTCGATGCCCGACTGCACGGCGGTATTGTTAAGTACCTGCGAACTCTGGAGGCTGGCCACGGTCTGCAGGTTCTGGATCGTCTGCCCGACCGTCGTCCGGGCGTTGAGCGCGACGTTGAGGATCGTATCCACATCGCCGATCTGTGCCGAGACGGTATTCGTCTGGTCGGCCTGCTGCGTCAGACCGAAGGCGGCGGTGAAGTTACCGGGGGTCGGTGCACCCGGGCTGACGATGTCCTGCACCTGGAAGGGTGCGCCGGCCGACGACGAGAGCGTCAGCTTCTGCTGCGCGTAGTCGAAGCTCGCCGTCACCCCGGTCGCGCCGGTCTGCGCGTTGATCGCGGCCAGCACCGAGGCCATCGGCAAGTTCGGGTTGATCGCGATCGTCACGCCGTTCGGCGCGAGCGCCGACGAGATCGAGATGTCGGTATTGCCGTTGGCGTCGGCGACCAACGGGGTCGAGAGGATCCCGGCGGTGTTGATCGGCGTGATCGGCGCCAACGAGGTGCCTGGTACGTTGACGCCGGCCTGGCTGACGTCGGCGACGGTGCCCTGCGCGAGGGCGTTGCGCAGATCGATCAAGGTCTGGAACGCGTTTGGCGAGCCGTCGGTCGACGCGAAGTTGAAGGCCTGTTGGATCGAGACCGAAGACGGCACGGACTGGCCGCTCGGGAGCACCTGGGTCTGCGATTGCAGGTTGCCGGAGAACGTGACGCTCGAGGTCGGGGTACCGCCGGGCTTGACCGGCGCCTGCCCGAGCGCGGCGGTGCCGCCGAAGACGTACTTGCCCGCGTACTGCGTGTTGCCCAGGCCGACCAGTTCGCCGAGCAGGCCGTCGACCTGGGTCGCCATCGCCTGCCGCTGGGCCGGCGTGAGCGCATCGCTCGCCCCGCTGACCGCGAGCGCGCGGGCCTTCTGTAAGACGTCGGTGACCGACGAGAGCGCGCCGTCGACGGTGGTCAGTTCGGCCGAGAGATTGGCGACGTTGTCGCCGGTCTGATTGCCCTGCGCGATCTGGGTGCGCAGGCTCAGGTCCTGGGCGATATGGGTCGGATCGTCCGACGGTCGGTTCACACGCTTGCCGGTCGACAGTTCGTTGCCGAGCTGCGACTGTTGCGCGGTCAGATTGTCGATCGATGCGGTCTGCTGACTGAAGATCTGCGACGTTGCGATTCTCATGCGTTAGCCTTTAGTGCACGCCGAGCGTGTTGATGACGGTGTTGAGCAGCGAGTCGAGCACGTTCATCGTGCGCGCCGCCGCCTGATACGCGTTCTGATACTTGATCAGGTTCTGCGTCTCTTCGTCGATGTTGATGCCCGAGATACCCTGACGAGTCGCATCGATGTTGCTCGCGAGGGTCGTCTGGGTGGACGTCCCGGTCGAGACCGTCTGGCCGTCCAGGCCGACCTGCGTGATCAGGTTTCCGTAGAACGCGCCGAGCGTCTGGACTTGCGCAGAGGCGACCGAGAAGCCGACCGCATGCGCCGCCGCCGGCACGAACGTGATCGACTCGATGCCGGTGACGGTGTTGATCGAGATCCCGGTGACGACCACGTTCTCTTGCGGCGCGCCGCCGCCGGTGGTCGCGTCGAGCGTCAGTACCGATCCGACCGTCACGTCGTTCGTGCCGGCCGGCAACGGGATCGTCATGGGCGTCGCGGCGACGGCCGCGGCCGCGCTCGTGGTCTGGACTGCGGGTACCCCGCTCGAACTCGAGAACGTCGCGAGGAGCGCGTTGGCGCCGCCGTTATCGTGCGATCCGAAAGCGTTCGCGGCGTTCTCCACGACGTTGTCGATGCCGCCCGCGCCGAGCACGCCGAGCAGGGACGTGGCCGGCGTCGCGACCGCGTAGTTGGAGTCGACCACGGTGAAGGTCGGATCGGTCGGGTTGGCGCCCTGTGCGGCTCGATGCGCGAGATCTGCGTTGGCCGGATCGCGCGCGAAGACGATGCGCTGGGCGCTCGCGTCGTAGGACGCGGTCGCACCGAGATGGGCGGCGTTGAACGAACCGATGAAGTCGTCGATCGAGTCGGCGTTGCCGCCGGCGGTGGTCGAGTAGGTGAACGACTGGGAGGCGCCGTCGACGGTCACCGTCAACGTGCCGAGCAGGCCGGCCGCGGGCGGGTTCGCCAGATTCCCGTTGTTCGTGAGCTGCTGCGAGGTGTCGACCACGTTGTTGGCAGAGTTGAGCGGCACGACCAGCGACCCGGCGGCCGTGTTGGCAAGCGCGAGCGGCAACTGCGACGCATTGCTGATGCCGAGCCGGATGTTGGCGGCGCCGATCGGCAGGGTGCCGACGATCGGGGCGAAGAGCGCTTGACCGGGCTGACCGTTCTGATCGTAGGACGCCGTCGTGACCCGATTGATCGAATCGGCCAGACCCGAAGAGAACTGGTCGAGTTGGGTACCGTAGACGCTCAGCTTATTATTGTAGAGATCTTGCAGACCGGCCAGCTGACCGCTCCCGAGCGGGATGCCGGGCGCGGTCGCCGCGGCCGGCGGGTTGCTCGCGAAGTCGATCTTGAAGGTCGACTGGCCGGTCGCCGACGTGCCGATGGTCGGCGTCGCCAGATGATAGGCGACCGCGTCGTTGACGAGCGCCTGCCCGTTGACGGTGACCAGGGTCGAGCCATCCGGCTGGATGGCCGTCTGGGTCGACATGTACTGCGAGAGGTTGTCGATCAACTGATCGCGCTGATCCGCAAACGTATTCGGATTGTCGCCGACGGCGGTCGATGCGCGGATCTGACCGTTGAGCGAAGCGATCTGATCCAGGATGCCGTTCACGGTCGTCACCAGCGTGCCGGCCTGCGAAAGCGTCGTGGCCTTCTGAGCGGTGATCGCCGAGGCGGTCTGGTTGAGTGCGTTGGTGAGCGACTGGGCCTGGGCGAGGACGTTGGCGCGGACCGAGTCGGACTGACCGCTGCCGGCCTGCGCGACCATCTGATTGATCGCGGTCTGGAAGGCGGTGAACTGCGTGCTCACGCCCGAGTTCGGATCGCCGAAGGTCGACTGGAGCGAGTTGAGCGCATCGTTCTGGACGCTGTAGTAGTTCTGCGACGAGGATGCGCCGCGGAACATCGAATCGTAGGTGTCCGAATGGATGCGTTGGATGTTCTGGACCGCCGCGCCGTCGCCGACCGTACCGCCGACGTGCACCGCGTAGCCCGGCGATCCGACGATCGGCACAGCCTGGGTGAGGACGGCCTGCTGGCGCGAAGCGCCCGGCGTGTTGACGTTGGCGATGTTATTCGAGGTGACGTTTTCGGCGAGTTGGAAGGCGTCGAGGCTTTTGCCGATCAGCCCGATACCGTAGAAACTGGCCTGTGGAAAGAAGCTCATGCGCTACTGCTCACTAAGACGCTATTGCGCGGCGGCGGCACGAAGCCGCGCCGTTTGTAGGTGCCGGCCGAGTCGCTGGTCGCTTTCTGCAACGCGCCGGTGATCTTGACGAGACGCTCCATCCCGCTCTGGATGAGCGCCTTGTTGTTGGCGACCGTGAGGCCGACGCCGATCGAGAGGGTCGTGAGTTCCGAGAGTTTCGAGCCCATCTGGATCGCGATCGGGCGCGGCGCGTAGCCGCAGACCTGACGAAGCGTCATCTGTCCGAAACCGCGCGCTTGCATGCCGCGTCGGACCGAGGTGGCGCGTGCGTAGGCGATGCGCTGGCCGTCCAGCTTGCGTTCGATGACGTTGATCGCGAGCGGCTCGCCGCCGACCAGCGCGCGCGTCATCTCACCCGCCAGCTCTTTCACGAGCGCGAGTGCCTGGGTCTCGTCGGTCAGTGCCTGTACGAAGGCGTCCCAGGAGTCTGTCGACACGGCCTTAGCGCTCGAGCTCGCGGTCGATGTTGGCGCCGTGCGATTCGTTGGCCGCATCGGCGAGCACCGAGGCACGGAGCTGCTGATCGAGGACCTTGGAGATGCCGAGCGTGCCGGTCTGCGCGATCGCCTTGGCGCGCTCGTCGTCGAGCATGCCCGAGAAGGTCTGCTCCGCGCTCGATTGTTTGCCGAGGACCGAATCCTTCGGAACGCTCTTGCTCATCTCGTGCATGACCATCTGCAAGAAGACGCCTTCGAGCTGCG
>JBEPVY010000135.1:0-6013 GCA_041690835.1 Vulcanimicrobiota bacterium
CTACTCCGCTCCGCTCGTGCTGAAGTTCCGCGAACGTCAGATGGCGGCCGCGGCGACCCGGCGGGCGGCCGGACTTGCGACCGCCGGTTCGACTCCGCGCACGCGCGCAGATGCGGCGTCGCTCCAGAGCCGTGGCGGAGTGGCCCGCGAAGATATCGTGGCAGCCCGTCGGGCGCGTCGCGATAAGGCGAAGTCGACGCGTCAGCCCTCGACCGGACCGACGCGCTACAAGCGCACGCGAGACGAGTCGGGTGCGATGACCGCGCTCGAAGAGCCGGAGACCGACGAGCACTACGACGACGACGTCGATCCGCTCGACGCTCAGAATCAGGGTCTGCACGACGCGGCCTACGATCAAGGGCACGAAGTAGTGAAGCTCAACCTCGACGGTTTCGAACCGACCGCCCCCGCAGCATCGGAAGAAGAAGCCGTCGAAGCGCCGGCCGATGCCGAAGCCGTCGAGACCGACGAGCAGAAGTAATCGCGCGATGCCGTCTCCGACCAAGTCGGAGGCGGCGTTCGAGCGGGCGCTGGATGCGCTTGATCCTCGTCCCTCGACTACGGTCGCTTTGCTCCCTACGCTCGGGATGACAGGGGGCGATGCTCGTGATGATACTAGCGCGTCTGCATTTATTGCGGATGCGTTTTTGCGTCGCGAGGAGTTCTTGCGGCGCGAGCCGTTTTCGGGGATCGCGGATGCGGAGACGTTCCATACCAAGATCGTCGGGGTCTCGTTCGAAGGACGTCAGGACATGCTGGCGGGATTGCGCGAGGGCGCCGAGCTCGAGCTGATCCGGCAGCCGGAGAACGAGTACGATCCGAACGCGATCGCGGTCCGGTTCGGCAACCTGCACGTCGGCTACATCCGCAAAGAGATCGCGCGCGAGATCGCATCGATCTTCGACGAGGGCACGCCTTACGGCGCGCGCGTCGCCTCGCTCACCGGCGGTGGCGAGAAGCATCGCGGCGTCAATATCTTCGTCTGGCGCAAGCGGGTCGCGGCCTTCGATGCGACCACGGCCGGAGCGGCCCGCGAACGCGTGCGCGGCGACGACGAAGCCTTGATCCGGGCGCTCCTCGGCGAGCACCGTCCGCATCGCGCCCAACTCGACGTCCTGGAGCGGGTCGATGCCGGCAAGAACACGCTTGCGGTGCTCGGGACCGGTCGCGGGAAGTCGTTCTGCTTCCAGCTGACGGCGGCGCGACGGGCGCTCGCGCACGGTGAGAAGACGCTCGTGATCTATCCCCTGCGCGCACTCGCCAACGATCAGTACGAGGCGTTGACGCGCAAGCTCGATCCGTTCGGCCTGCGCATCCTGCGCGCGAACGGCTCGATCTCACCCGACGAGCGGTCCGCGCTCTTCGCCGCGCTGGAGGACGGCGCGTGGGACATCATCCTCGCGACACCGGAGTTCCTGACGTTCCATCGCGAGGCGTTCACTGGTCCGAGCATCCCGCGGTTGGTCGTGATCGACGAAGCGCACCATCTCTACGAATCCAAGCATCGACCGGCTTACGGCAAGCTCGGTGCGTCGATCGCCTCGCTCGGCTCGCCTCAGGTGCTGGCCCTGACGGCGACCGCCGGCGATGCGGCCTTCGAACACGTCGTCCGCGAACTCGGCATCGACGCCTGGGTGATCGACCCGACCGTCCGCGAGAATCTCGGCATGATCGACGCGCGCGGCACCAAGGACAAGATCGGATATCTGGCCGAGTTGCTGGACCGGTCGGATGACGGCAAGGCGATCGTGTACTGCATGTCGCGGACCGAAGCGCAGAAGGTCGCCGACGGTCTGCGCAAGCGTCTCGGCGATACCGTGATGTTCTATCACGCCGGCATGCCGACCGAGGATCGCCTGCAGGTCGAGCGGTTCTTCCGCGCCGGCGAGATCCGCATCGTGATCGCGACCTCGGCGTTCGGTGAAGGCATCGATCTGCCGGACGTACGGCACGTCGCGCTCTATCACCTCAACTTCGACTTCACCGAGTTCAACCAGCAGGCCGGCCGGGCCGGCCGCGACGGCCTGCCCGCCGAGATCCATCTGCTCTACGGCGATGCCGACAAGCGCATCAACGAGTTCATCATCGATCGCGACGCGCCGAATCTGCCGGTCCTGCGCGAACTCTATCGCGGGATGAAGGGCATGGCGCACGGCGGCGAACTTCGGTCTACGTTCGTCGATATCTCACGAACCCTCGAACTGGACAAGGCCAACGAGCGGACCGTCAGCGCCGCCGTCCGGATCTTCGAAGATGCCGGACTGGTCGAGACCGGCTTCGATGACGAGGGCCGCTTCGTCCGCTTTCTCAAAGTCGCCGGAACGATCGATCTTCAGCAGAACGAACGCTTTGCCGAAGGCGAAGCGGAGCGCGAAGCGTTCGCGCGGTTCTCCGATCTTGCGCTCACAGCCCAGGCCGACGCGTTGCGTCGGATCGTCAATCGCCCCATCTACCCGGAGCGCGTCGCATTGTTGAAAGCATGATCCATCCTCCCGCATTGCGTCCGGGCGACGCGGTCGCTCTGATCGCACCGGCCGGACCGCTGGCCGCCGAGGCCGACTTGGAGGCGGCGATCGAACGCGTCGAGGCGCTCGGTTTGCGCGCGGTCCGCGGGGAGCACGTGCTCGGGCGGCACGGCTATCTGGCCGGTACCGACGCGGAGCGCGCGGCGGATATCAACCTGGCCCTGCGCGATCCGGACATACGCGGCATCTTCGCGGTGCGCGGCGGATACGGCACGACGCGCCTCCTCGAGATGGTCGACTACGACGCGTTGCGTGCCGATCCGAAAGTACTTCTCGGCTATTCAGATCTGACGGCCCTGCTGAACGTCTGCACCGCCCGCACCGGCGTCATCACCTTTCACGGCCCGGTCGTCGCGCTGGCCTTCGGTCCGGTGGAACGCGCGTGGCTCGAGCGCGCGATGTTCTCGAACGCGCCCATCGGCACGCTGATGGTCGAGCATCCGCGCGCGATCCGTGCGGGTCGCGCGGGCGGGCGGCTCGCGGGTGGGAATCTTTCTCTGATAGCCGCGATGGTCGGGACGCCGTACGAGATCGACTGTACGGATGCGATCGTCTTTCTCGAAGAAGTGGAAGAGGCACCCTACCGGATCGACCGGATGCTCACGCAGTTGCGCGCGAGCGCGAGCTTCCGACGCGCGGCCGGGATCGTGCTCGGGACGTTCTCGAATTGCGATGCGCCCGACGACGCCGCGCCCGAGCGACGGCTCGCGCACGTGCTCGCCGACCGGCTCGCAGATCTCGACCTGCCGGTGCTGCTCGGTGCGCCGATCGGCCACGAAGGCGAGCAGTGGACGCTTCCGATCGGCGCGCAGGCGACCCTGGATGCGGGCGAGGGCACGCTTGTCATCGAAGCCGGAACCCTATGATCCTCGCCGCACTCGTCACCGTGATCTTCCACTTGCCGATCAACACCAACGCGGGCGTACCATTCCCACCTGCATCGATCGCGACCGCCGAGCATCGCATCGCGGCCTACGGCCCGTCGGTCGTCCGGAGAGGCACGGGCTCGTACATGAATGCTCGCGGAGTTCTCGAGATCGAGCCCGACGATCACGTCTGGGTGCGGGTCCCGCGCGCTCGCGTGGCCGGGCTGCTCGCGACCGAGCTGCGCTGGCAACACGCGCATTTCGATCAGGACAGTTTCCTTGCCGAGGTCTACGACACGACCGCCGTGGCGCCCGGACTGCGGCGCGCCGTCTCGCTACGGGTGGACCTCCCGAAGACGTGCGCTTGCCCGGTGCGGGTGCGGCGGCTGCTCGCGCTCTTCGCGAAGACGGCCGGCGGCGCTTCCGAGGCGACCTTGCCCACCGGCGACGAGCTTTGGAGCGACGTCGATCCGGCGCGCGTTACGGCTACGCTCGCAGCCCTTCGAAGAAGTGGCGAGCACTCGCGTTCGTGGCCGGTTCTCATCGAATTCTATCCAGGGACTTGACTTGAAGACGAGAACGAGCTTTCACGGGGGAGAGCCGACGATGTTATCCAATCGAAAACTGAAGAAGTATCCGGAACACGTCGAGACACAGCAGTCCGTACTCGATCCGAACAGCAGCTTGACGAAGATGGTCGAACTGATCGGCGAGCGGAAGCGGGTCCTCGACATCGGTTGCGCCAGCGGGTACTTGGCTCGCCTGCTTACGCAGCGCGATTGCGACGTGGTCGGCATCGACGTCAGCCCGTCGGCGGTCGAGGCGGCACGTGCCTTCTGCACCCGAGCGATCGTGGCCGATCTCGACGTCACCCCGTTGTTGAGTTTGGTCGATCAAGGTTCGTTCGACGTGATCGTGTGCGGCGACGTGCTCGAACATCTCCGCTATCCCACCCGGCTACTGGAAGACGCACGCGCGGCCCTCCGTGAAGGCGGCTCGCTGGTCGCCTCGATTCCGAACATCGCGCACGGCGCGATCCGTCTCGCGCTCCTCGAGGGCAGCTTCGACTACCAGGAGCTCGGGATTCTCGACGATACCCATCTGCGGTTCTTCACCGCCAAGACGGTCGACGAGCTGTTCGTCTGCGCGGGCTATCGCATCGAACAGATCGAGCGCACCACGCTGCCGCTCTTCGAGGTCTCCGATCTCGTGCCGCCGGTATTGGAAGAGAACTACGGCGACGAGGTGATCGCCAAGGTGCGACGCGATCCGGAAGCCGAGACCCTGCAGTTCGTCGTGAAGGCGACGCCGCTCTCCGACGACCTCGCATCCCGTGCCGTCGCAAAGCGCTTCCTCGAAGTCAACACCGAACTCTCGACGCTGAAATTGCGGATCGAGAAACACGCGACCCAGTTGCAAGCCGCCGAGGTCGCCGCCGATGAGTTGCGCGGCCGCACCGTCGCCGCCGAGAAGGCGCTCGCGCTTGCGGAGAGCGCGAACGTGCGTTTCGAGACCGGACTGACCGAGGCACTCGGTGCGTTGGCCGTTGCGGCAGACGATCGCGACGAGGGTCGGCGGTTGGTAGCCGCTCTGCGCGCCGAAGCCGATGCGACCGGCCGTTTGAACGTCGGCCTGGTCGCGGAACTGCGCGCCGCATCGGCGTCGATCGCGACACTCGAGGGCGCGCTGGAAACTGCAGCAACGGAAGCCGCTGCGGCGCAAGCCGCCGCGCTGGAAGCTTCCGCCGCGACCCAGGCCGCCGTGCTGGAGTCCGCCGCGGCCCAGGCCGCCGTGCTGGAGTCCGCCGCGGCGCAGGCCGCCGCGCTGGAATCCGCTGCGGAGCAGGCCCTCGCGCTGGATGCCGCTACGACGGAGATCGCCGCATTGAAGGCCGCCCTGGAGGCCGGCGCCGAGATCCCCGAAGAGACCCGCGAAGAACTCGCCCAGACGATTGAAGACCTCAAGACCGAGCGCGCGCGCTACGACGAACTGAGCGAGCGGTTTACCCGACACGTCGAGCTCGGCATCGATCGGGCGCGCACGGCGACGAGCGAACTCGCGACCCAGATCGACCAGATCCAGACCGGCCGCATCTGGCGCTTCAAGAACGTCCTCCGTCGCATGTTCCGGCGCGGCGCCAGGGTTTAGCGGATATACCCGCCGTCGCGTAGACCGGCCCAGCGTTCGAACGGATTGCGTTCGTGCGGGCCGAAGAGTTCCGCGATCCAGTAGAGCGGCGGAAGGAACGGACCGAAGATCGCCCACTGCGTCGCGTGCACGGCCTCGTGCGCCAGCCGACGCTCGTCGTTCAGGCCGCCGCAGAGCCAGAGCGACCCGATCGTGAGGCCGGCGCGCGGATAGCCGCCGCGCATGCCGCTACATTCGATGAAACATCCGGAGTGCCAAGTCGGGCGCCCGCCCCAGGCGAGTCCCCAGAGCAACGCGATCAGCGTATACGGTAGGGTGAGCGCGAAGCGCAGCACGTAGGCCGCCCTGCGCGCTTCCCTCACAACGCGTTGTCGTACCAGCGGGCGAGATCGGCCTTGAACGTCGCGAGCGCCGCCGGATTGAGATAGACCATGTGGCCCGACGGATAGAAGCCGAACGTGATGTTCTTCTGGA
>JBEPVY010000136.1:0-5981 GCA_041690835.1 Vulcanimicrobiota bacterium
CGCAGACCGAGTACGTCTTCGGCAAACATTCCGGCATCGCGCTGGTCGAACAGACGCTGGGCGAGCGCCGCGAACTGCTGGCCGCTTCGGGCATCGAGCTCACGCCGGGCCTGGCCGCGGCCGTCACCGAAGAGATCAAACGTCTGCGCGAAGAGCGCGCGGCCTCGAGCACCAGCGCGGATGCGATCGAGGCCCACGAAGCCGTCATGCGCAAACTCTCACTCAGCGCCGACGATGTCATCGATATCGCCGTCGCGATCGGAGGTCCCAGATGATCCTCGCTCTCGCACTTGCGGCCATGACGGGCTCGACCGCCATGCCCGCACCCGCCTCGATCCCCGCGTCTTGTCCGGTCACCACCGTCGAACGCTGGACCGACTCCACGCCGTCGCAGTATCCGTTCGTCCGTCTGCAGCCGATGTTCGCCGGCATCACGATGGAGATGCAGACCGTCCCGATCGGCGCGCCCGGAACCAGCTACGTTCCGATGGGCGTGACCGGAACGACGGTCGTCTGGCACGGCACCACGGCGAGCGTCTCGATCACCGGCATGCAACTCGACGGCGTCGGTCATTTCAATGCGGTGCAACAGCCGCTTCAGGGCGGCGCGATGCTCGATTTTCCGACCGCGGGTTGCTGGAAACTGCACGTCATCAGCGGGACCAAGATGGGCGACGTCGTCCTCTGGGTCGCGCCGCCCACGGGCGCGATCGGTTCCTAGCTCCTAGGCGAGTCCGCCCATCCGGAACGCGGCGACGAAGGCCTTGAAGATCGTCGGATAGTCGTCGCGGACCAGGCGGACCGCACGCGAGCCGGTCCGTTGGAAGCCCGGAATCATCTCGATCAGGTCGGCCTGTTCGACGCGGGCGAGCGTGAGCTCCATCGCGATCGGCGCTTCGAAGACGAACGGCTTCGCATTGCCGGCGTTCGCGATCGCCGCCTGGGCGGCAGTCCGGATGATCTTCTGCGCTGCCGCCGGCGAGAGCGAGTCGGCCGCGAAGTTGCCGATCGATTCTTTGACGATGGCGCCCGTCACCCACGGCATCTGCGCGCGCACGCCTTCGACGGTCGTGCGGTCGCCCGTGATCAGCAACAGCGGTACGCCGTAGTGGCCGAGATAGGCGGCGTTGAGAGTGGCTTCGCTGCAGCGAATGCCGTTGATCCGGACGTCGTAGATGACGCCGGGCGAGTAGGTGTGCCCGAGGACCGCGTCCGCATCCCCGATCGCGCCGTGATAGCCGGTGAAGAACGCGCCGCCGAAACCTTGATCCGCGCCCTGCGCCATCGAGAACGGCTTCCGGTTGCCGGAGATCACCCGAACGTCGGCCGGCAGTTCGTCGAAGAGCAGGTTGCGCATCGGACCGTGCGAGTCGTTGACGGTCACGCCGGTCGCGCCGGCTTCGCGGGCGCCGTCGATGGCGGCGCGGACTTCGCGGTTCATCCAGACGCGATAGAGCGCGTAGTCGGGATGGGGCGTACGCGCGTCGACCTGTTCCCAGGCGCAGACGCCCGCGGTGCCTTCCATATCGCACGAGATGTAGAGATTCATGCGCTCACCAGCGCGGCGCCGGCCAAGCGGAAGGCGGCGACGAACGCGCGGTAGGCGCTCGGGTAGTCGGGTCCTGCGAAGCGCACGGTCCGGCCGCCGATGCGCGCGAACTCCGGCATCAGCTCGACGAAGTCGGCGCACTCGACGCGCGCGAACTCGATCTCCATCGTGACCGGCGGTGCGAACACGAACGGCTTGGCTTCGGCAGCGCGCGAGACCGCATCCCGAGCACCCGCTCGGATCGCATCGCAGGCGGCCTGCGGCGTGAGCGAGTCGGCCGCGTAGTAGCCGATCGAATCTTTCACCGCGACGCCCGCGACCCACGGCATCTGCGCGCGCACGTCGCGTACGATCGTGCTATCGCCGGTCACCAGCAAGAGCGGGATCCCGAAGCTCCCCGCAAACGCGGCGTTCAGGGTCGCTTCGCTGCAGAGCGTGCCGTTGATCGTGACGTTGAAGATCGAGTCCGAGGTGTAGGTGTGGGCAAGCGTCGAGCCGGCCTCGCCCGCCTTGCCGTGATAGCCGGTGAAGAGCGCGCCCGCGAAGCCCGGTCCGAAGCCTTGGGCCATCGAGAGCGGTTTGCGCCCGCCGGAGATGACGCGCACGTCCTCCGGGAGTTCGTCCCAGAGCAGGTTGCGCATATCCCAATGCGAGTCGTTGATCAAGAACTCGGTCGCGCCGCCCTCGCGCGCGCCGTCGATCGCGGCACGGACCTCGCGCGACATGTAGCGGCGATAGATCGGATACTCGTCGGTATTGGAGGGGTTGCACTGCGCCCACGAGCAGACGCCGGCGGTCCCCTCCATATCGCACGAGATATAGATCTTCACGAGTTCTGGTTCTTGAGCCCGGTGGTCGCCTCGTCGAGGCCGGAGGCCGCAGCGACGTTCTTCGGGTTGGCGGCGAGCGCGCGCCTGTAGAGCGGGATCGCCTCGGCATACTTGCCGACCGAGAGGAACATGTCGCCGAGCTGGGTCAGTGCGACGTCGTCGTTCGGGTGCGCGGCGATGCGCGCTTGGAGGGTCTGGACCTGCGCCATCACGGCCGGCGGCGGGCCGCCTTGGACGTTGGTGTTGGACGGGGCTTGCTTGGCCGGGGTACCGCCGGCGCCGAGCACCGAGCCGTTCACGCCGAAGCCCTGACTGACGAAGATCAGCATCAGCGCGATGAAGACGGCCGCGAGTCCGAGGTAGATCGGGAGGGAGAAACGCGCGGGTAGGCCGCGCGGCGTTGGTTCGCTCACCAAGAGTCGTTTGGACGCGCGACGAAAAGAATCATTGTGCAGTTGCCTTCGGAAGCCGACCTCCAGTTGCTCTTCGCGCGCTTGAACTACGAGCGCCTGAACGGCGAGGCGCCCGCGTGCCGGATCGCCTACAACGAGCGCTTCTCGAACTCGGCCGGCCGTATCACCTACTCGGTCCGCCCGCTCCTGATCGAGCTCTCGCCCAAGCACTTCCGTAAATATCCGGAGGCGCTCGAGGAGACGCTCCTCCACGAGATGGTCCATGCCTGGTGCTTCGACCGCCATCGCGATACCGGTCACGGGTCGATCTTCAAAAAGAAGATGCGCGAGGTCGGGATCACGACCATCTATCACGACCTGGGCAGCGTCCGCGCGCTCAACGAGTCCTCCAAACGCTACATCTTCCGGTGCGAGCACTGCGGTTTCGAACTGCTCCGCAAGCGCCTGCCCTCCAAACCGATGAGCTGCGGCCGCTGCAACAAGACCCGCTTCGACAGGCGCTACCCGCTCGCGATCTTCGAAGTCCTCGAGACCCGCCCGCTCGGGACGACCCTCGAAAGAGCCGCCCAGAAGGCGCGCCGGTAGCCTTGAATAGACATACACCATGGTGTATAGTTAGGATATGAAGCGAACGCAGATCTACTTGGACGAAGACCAGAAGCGTAAGCTGCGACTTCTGGCCGCAGATCGGGGTGGAAACGTCTCGGATCTGGTACGAAGGGCCGTCGACCGCCTTCTGAGCGATGAGTTTCGCGACATGAGCAGAGAAGAGCTCTTCGAATCCGCTCGGACCGCAGCGCTCGCTTCGCTCGGAGGCGGGGTTACCGATGAAGAAATCGAGACTGCTTATCGCGTCGCCCGAAAGAAGGAACGCTTGCGTGCGTAAACTTCGCATCGCGCCCGACGCCATGAATCTTGCACGCGGTTTCGTGTTTCGAGGGGCTGGATCACTCGGAGATCGTCTCGTGCGCGCCTGGCTCGCGGGGGAGGTCGACTTCGTACTATCCGGGACCCTCGTCGACGAAGTCGCGCGCACGCTCTCGGTGCTCGGCCTCGACGATGCGTCGATCGCGCTTGCCGTGGCAACCCTTTGTTCCGGCGATGCGATTGTCGCGATTCGCCACCAAACCATGGGCTGTCGCGATCGAAAAGACGATCACTTGCTCGAGGCCGCCCTTGCAGGTAGCGCGCGTTGGATCGTTTCCGAAGACCGCGACGTCTTGGATCTTCCGCGGAGCGTCAGGACCTATCTACGATCGTATGGGGTAGAGGCGATCAAACTCGCAGAGTTCCTCGATATTCTCGATGTCGTTCGCGCCGCGCCCGATGACGCGCTGTTCTCGTTCGATATCGTCGACCCAGGGTTTTCGTGCCTGGTATGCGACCATCCAGATCATGCCGAGGTCGCTTGTGGAAGCGTAGCGGGAGACGGCCTTGAGCCGGAGGAGTGCCGATGTGAGGGCCCCGCCGAGAACCTTGCGCTGGCTGGATAGAGCGGCAAAACGAGCGGGTTGCGACCCCTATCGTAGCGGGCGGCGGGGTGGAGCGGCGAAGATAGCCGGGCAATGACGAACCACACCAGCACGATTCCGGCCGGCGTGCCGACCCGTACCGAGTCCGACTCGATGGGCGAGATCCTGGTTCCGGATGCCATGTACTATGGCGCCCAGTCGGCCCGCTCGCTGATCCACTTCGATATCGGCGATGGCGAGACGCCCCGCGACGTGATGCCGCGCCAGGTCGTCCGCGCGATGGCGACCCTCAAGAAGGCCGCCGCCCTGGTAAACCACGATCTCGGCAAGCTCGATCAAGAGAAGACCGATCTGATCGTGGCGGCCGCCGACGAAGTGATCGCCGGAAAGCTCTACGCCCACTTCCCGCTGCGCGTCTGGCAGACCGGGTCGGGCACGCAGACCAACATGAACGTGAACGAAGTGATCTCGAACCGCGCGATCGAGATGGCCGGCGGTACGATGGGCTCCAAGAAGCCCGTCCATCCGAACGATCACGTCAACATGTCGCAGTCTTCCAACGACACGTTCCCGACCGCGATGCACATGGCCGCCGCCGAAGCGATGGTCGAGATGCTGCCGTCGGTCAAGAAGCTGCGCGACGCGCTCGACGTCAAGGCCAAGGCCTGGGCGCACATCGTCAAGGTCGGCCGCACGCATCTCCAGGATGCGACGCCGCTCACGCTCGGCCAGGAGTTCTCCGGCTACGTCAGCCAGCTCGATCGCGCGATGGTCGCATGCACCGAGGCGCTCAACCACATCTACGACCTGGCGATCGGCGGGACGGCCGTCGGCACCGGTCTGAACGCGCATCCGGAGTTCGCGGATCGGATGGCCAAGAAGCTGGCCGAACTCACCCAGCTGCCGTTCCGCTCGCACCCGAACAAGTTCGCGGCGTTGGCCTCGCACGACGACTTCGTGTTCGCCTCGGGCGCGACCAAGACGCTCGCGACCGCACTGATGAAGATCGCCAACGACATCCGCTGGCTGGCCTCGGGTCCGCGCGCCGGCATCGGCGAGCTGACCCTGCCGGAGAACGAACCGGGCTCGTCGATCATGCCGGGTAAGGTCAATCCGACCCAGTCCGAAGCGATGACGATGGTCGTCGCGCAGGTCTTCGGGAACGATCTCGCGATCTCGTTCGGCGCCTCGCAAGGCAACTTCGAACTCAACGTCTTCAATCCGGTCATGATCTACAACTTCTTGCACTCGTGCAACCTGTTGCGCGATACGTGCACGATGTTCCGCGAACATGCGGTCGAAGGCCTCGAAGCCAACGAGAGCAAGATCCAGTCGTACCTGGACCAGTCGTTGATGACGGTCACGGCGCTCTCGCCGAAGATCGGCTACGACAAGGCGGCGGCGATCGCCAAGCACGCCCACCACGAGAACCTGACGCTCAAGGAAGCGGCCGTCGGCCTCGGTCACGTGACCGGCGAAGAGTTCGACAGATACGTGATCCCGAAAGAGATGACGTATCCGAAATAGCGACTGCCGATACGGAGACGTTCGAAGGGGCCGGCGGAGACGCCGGCCTTTTTAGTTGGGGCGGTAGAGGGCGCTGGTGTGCGTCTCGAATTGGGCCGGGACGAACTCCGCGAGCGACGGGCCGAGCGTTTCACCGCTCTGCAGATCGAAGAACCAATCGCGGATGAACGACGGGTCGTCGAACGCGTAC